>CAYVMH010000115.1:0-1541 GCA_964452595.1 uncultured Candidatus Saccharibacteria bacterium | reverse complement strand
GATTGGCGGCGGGGGTGGCGGAGGCGGGATGTCGCTTCTGGATCGGCATATTTTGTTTAGTAACTTTGCGCTGATGCTCGACGCCGGGTTGTCGGGGTTTGAGGGAGTGCAGGTGCTGAAGGCAGACGCGCGGAAAAAATCAGTTCGCAACATTACTGCGCGTATAGAGCTTGCTCTTGAGCAAGGCAGGCCGCTTTCGGATGGTTTTGCGGAGTTCCCCCAGTATTTTTCTGCGGTAACCATCAATTTATTAAAAGCTGGCGAGGCATCCGGTAATTTGAGTAAAACCGCGAAGCTCACCGCAATGCAGTATAAGAAGGAGAATGATACAAGAAAAAAAGTGATGGGGGCTATGATCTATCCAATCATCCTTGCTATTGGCAGCACACTGATGGTGCTTGGGCTGCTTATCTTTGTTGTGCCTCGTCTGGCACGCATTTTTTTAGATTCAAATGTTCCATTGCATCCGATTACAAAAATTACTCTCGCCATAAGCAACGCCGTTTCAAATATCCTGATTGACTTTACGGTCGCAGGATTTGGCATCGGAGTTTTTATATTTTTGTTTCGCACGCAGCGCGGGAAACGTATTGTCGGCGCTATTTTTTCGCGGCTGCCTATCATCAAAGGCGCGTATCGCGACCTCAATCTTTACCGCTTTTGCTGGACCCTTGGAGCGCTGATTGGAAGCGGAGTAAGTATTTTGGAGGCAATTCAGATTACCAGCGATGTTTTGACCGGCACTTCATACAAAGCGGCAGGGATACGTATCAAAGGACTGGTGGCGCAGGGTTTTACGCTTGGCCAGTCTCTGGAAAAAGAGAAGAAGTTTTTCCCGGCTATAGTGTCAAGTATGGCCATCGTGGGGGAGAAGACTGGAAGCTTTGAGAGGATTTTTATTCAGCTCGGCGATTTTTTTGAAGAAAGGTTTGACACGGGCCTGCAAGTAGCGATCAGCCTGTTTGAACCTCTGCTTTTAGTGGTCATGGGCCTCGTTGTGGGGACAATAGCAATTTCCGTCATCTTGCCGATTTATACTTTGGTAAGCGGAGTTAGTTAGGATATGAAAGGTTTTACTCTTATTGAAGTTGTGATATCAGTCAGCATTCTTGCGCTCTTGGGAGTTCTCGCAGCGCTGATTCTTTTTGGTTCCCAGCGCGACACCGATGTAAGCGCGGCAGCGCAAGAAATAGCGGCAACACTGCGCGAAGCGCAGGCGCGTTCTATGTCTGGAGAGCAAACGTCAACATGGGGAGTCAATTTTTCGACGAGTACTCCCACCGGCAATTTTTTCTCACTTTTCCATGGCGCAAGTTATGCTTACGCGACGGCAACGACCACGACCTATATTCCGGCTAATCTTCGTTTTTCAAACATAACGTTGAATGGGGGAGGATTTGAGATTCGGTTTGACAGACTTACCGGCAAGACCAATCAATACGGCACTGGCGCATCGAGCCAAGCTCTCTGCGTTACAAACGATCAGGAGCCGTCAGCCTGCAAAAAATCAATTCGCGTGACTGCGGCAGGGCGGATTGACT
>CAYVMH010000114.1:0-1560 GCA_964452595.1 uncultured Candidatus Saccharibacteria bacterium | reverse complement strand
GTTCATTCACTCCTATGAACGCGTGATCGATGAATTTCAGAGGGGCAATGTGTACATCAGTAAGAAGCACATCAACAAAATCTTCGAAGCGCTTGAGGATGATGATCAGGAAGTAATTGAGCGTCTACTGGAAGAGGACAAAGCCGAGAGGCTGAGCGCAAGAGATTTCTCGGCAGATTTCCTGCGCGACCTCAAGAGCGATTTCAAGATACTTCGCAACGTTCAGGAACTCTGGGCAAAGGTCCGGCGCGATCCAAAATGGGAGGCCTTCCGTGAAGTCCTCAACTCTCAACCCAGATTGAGGAAGGGGAAGCTGATTATCTTCACCGAGTCGCAAGAGACGGCTTCCTATCTTGCCGACCGGATTGCCAGGGAGGTCGAGCCCAAAGTTATCCTCGTCACGGGGCAAGCCAGCGAAGAGGCTCATAGGGACGTAATTGCGAACTTCGACGCGAACGCCTTCCACCCGCGTGACGACTACCGCATCCTCGTGAGCACCGAGGTCCTCTCCGAAGGCGTCAACCTCCATCGCTCGAACATCGTCATCAATTACGACATCCCCTGGAATCCGACCCGCCTCATCCAGCGTGTCGGGCGCGTCAATCGCGTGGACACCAGGTTCGACACGATCCACACCTACAACTTCTTCCCCACTGAAGAGAGCAACGATGTCATCAAGCTCAGGGAGGCGGCCGAGGCGAAGATTCACGGCTTCATCGAAATGCTTGGCGCGGACGCACGGCTGTTGACCGAGGGGGAGGAAGTCAAATCACACGATTTGTTCGCCAGGTTGAACTCCAGGAAGACCATCACGGGCGAGGATGAAGAGGAGGAGAGCGAGTTGGAGTATCTCGCCGAGATTCGGGAAGTCCGCGACAAGAATCCAGAGCTCTTTGCCCGCATCAAGCGTCTGCCGAAGAAGGCACGGTCCACCCGACTTCTCCCTACCGCGCCGGACGCCGTGGTGAAACAGTTCCCGTCGCTGCTGACCTACTTCCGTCAGGGCCGACTCGACAAATTCTACCTGGCTCTGCAAGGCGCAACCGACCCTACCGAACTGGATTTTCTGACTGCCGTGAAAATTCTCAAACCCGGTGACCCATCAGAGAAGCGGCAGACAATCCCGCAGGATTTCTATGCGCTGCTCGACAGAAACAAGGACGCCTTTGCCGCCGACACCAGCCCCGAACACGACGACGCCATCCCCCGGCATAAAGGCGGCGCGAACGACGCCTACATCTTGAAGCGGCTCAAGGCTAAGGAAATCCGCCGCTATCACGGCTTCACCGAGGACAACGAAGCGTACATCCAGCAGGTGATTCAGCTGCTGACCGACGGTGCGCTTCCCAGGCCCACCACCAAGACGGTCGCCGAAGCGTTGAGGAGGGAAATCGAAGCGCTGAAGGTGCTGGGCATCCTGAAACGGGATATCCCCTCGCTGTTCTTCCAGCCCACCCGCGCCCAGCAGACGTTCCACGCCCTCAGTCCACGCGAAGTCATTCTCTCATCCTATCTCGTGGAGGCAGAATGAACCGCGATCAAGCATACACCCTCGTGCGT
>CAYVMH010000113.1:0-1568 GCA_964452595.1 uncultured Candidatus Saccharibacteria bacterium | reverse complement strand
CAGTCGGAAACCGTGTGGCGCCAGGCGGACAAATTTCATGTGCCGCGCATCTGCTTTATCAACAAGCTTGACCGCATTGGCGCGTCGTTTGAGCGCTCGCTCCAATCCATCTATGAGCGGCTTACCCCCGGCGCTATACCAGTCACGCTTCCTATCGGACACGAACAGGAGCACGAGGGCGTGATTGATCTCATGCGCATGAAGGCAGTGTCCTTTAACGGTGAACATGGGGAGAAGCTTGAGCTATCGGACATTCCCGAGTCGTTGCGCGAGACCGCGGAAAAATGGCGTCACAGTATGGTAGAGAAAATTGCGGAAAGCGATGATGCGCTGACCGAGCAGTATTTGGAAGGAAAAGAAATTTCCGTCGCGGATTTGCGGAAGACCCTTCGTGGCGCCACCTTATCCAATAAGCTCGTACCGGTATTTGCGGGTTCTGCGCTCAAAAATAAGGGCGTACAATTGGTGCTCGACGGCGTGATTGACTATCTGCCGGCGCCTTCGGATCTGCCGCCGGTGAAAGGCATGAATGAAAAAACCGGAGCAGAGGAGACGCGCGAAGCAGCCGACGATGCGCCATTTGCCGGGCTTGCCTTTAAGCTCCAATCTGACCCCTATGTGGGACAGCTGACCTTTTTTCGCGTCTATTCCGGCGCTCTCAAAGCCGGATCGTATGTGCTCAACGCGACCAAAGGAGAACAGGAGCGCGTAGGCCGGATTTTACGCATGCACGCCAATACACGCGAGGAGCTGAAAGAGATCAGCGCGGGCAATATCGCCGCGATCGTGGGCTTAAAAAATACGTATACCGGCGATACGATCTGCGATCCGGAACACCCGCTTATCCTTGAGAAGATCGTGTTTCCGGAGCCGGTGGTGTCTTTGAAGATCGAGCCCAAAACCAAAGCGGATCAGGAAAAAATGGGCTTGGCGCTTCGGCGTCTGAGTCAGGAGGACCCGACATTCCGCATCAGGGGTGACCTTGAGACCGGCGATACCATTATCTCGGGCATGGGCGAATTGCATCTGGAGATTTTGGTGGATCGTATGAAGCGCGAGTTTGGCGTAGAAGCAAACGTGGGCAGACCTCAGGTGGCGTATCGGGAAACCATCAAAAAGCAGGCCGAAGCCGAGGGTAAATATATCAAGCAATCGGGAGGACGCGGACAATACGGCCATGTGCGGCTGCGCGTTGAACCGCTTCTACCGGGCACAGGATTTGAGTTTGTCAACGCGATCAAGGGAGGCGTAATCCCACAGGAATACATTCCGGCGGTTGAAAAAGGCGTCAAAGAGGCGCTTGAGCGGGGCGTGCTTGCGGGCTATCCTGTGGTGGATGTCCAGATCACGCTCTATGACGGATCATATCACGAAGTTGACTCGTCTGAGGCGGCTTTCAAGATCGCGGGCTCCATGTGTCTGCAGGAGGCGGCCAAGCGCGCGGGTCTGGTACTGCTTGAGCCCGTCATGAAGATTGAAGTGATAGTCCCAGAGCAGTTTTTTGGGGAGGTGACCGGAGATCTAAATTCCAAGCGCGGCCGGATTGAGCAGATGGACGACCGCGGCAT
>CAYVMH010000112.1:0-1633 GCA_964452595.1 uncultured Candidatus Saccharibacteria bacterium | reverse complement strand
ATCACACGTAATCCCGGCACTGATCAAAAAAGTGATAGACGCAAAGACAGCGCACCAGCCATATATTGACGTATGGGGAACCGGCGGCGCTACGCGGGAATTTCTATATGTAGAGGATGCCGCGGAGGGAATCATGGCCGCAGCCGAGCGTTATGACAAGCCAGATCCGGTCAATCTGGGATCCGGCATGGAAATTTCGATCAAAAATCTTATCGAGACGATCTGCCGCATCATGAACTTTACCGGCGAACTCCGGTGGGATGTCTCCAAGCCCGACGGCCAGCCGCGCCGTTGTCTCGATGTCAGTCGCGCGGAACGGGAATTCGGATTCCGGGCTAAAACCGACTTCGAAACCGGCTTGAAAGAAACCATTGAAGAGTACGAGCGCGCACTCAACTCCGCATCATGAGCACACTCACCGTTATTCGGCCAAAGAAAAAATTGAGCAATGAAGATTTTCGGGAACTCTGGCGTTACCGCGAACTGCTCTATTTTTTTACGTGGCGCGACTTGAAGGTGCGCTACAAACAAACAGCCATCGGCGTGCTGTGGGCCATCTTCCAGCCGTTCGTGACCATGGTAGTATTCAGCATTTTTTTTGGCACGCTTGCGCGCATCCCTTCGGATAATGTCCCCTATCCGATTTTCGTCTATGTCGGGCTGCTCTTCTGGCAGTTTTTCTCCGGCGCGCTCTCGGAGACAAGCTCCACGCTCATCGGCAACCAGGCGATCATCACCAAAGTATATTTTCCGCGCCTGATCCTGCCTCTGTCGGCGGTGATGACTAAATTCATCGATTTTGTCGTGGCATCTTTCATCCTGCTTGGCATGATGATCTATTATGGTTATCTGCCACATCTGATGGGTCTCGCCATTCTTCCGCTACTGCTGTTCATCACCTTTATGGCCGCGGTGGGAATAGGTTTGTTCCTGGCAGCACTCAACGTGAAATACCGCGACGTGCGCTATGCGCTTCCATTTTTCATACAGATCATGCTGTTTCTCACTCCCGTAATCTATCCGGCGAGCATCGCTGGAAAGTATTCATGGGTACTCGCGCTCAATCCGATGACCGGCGTGATTCAGGCAGCGCGCGCGGCAATACTCGGCACTACGCCGATCAATTGGGTCCTCCTGCTCATCTCTTCCGTCGCCTGCCTGTTGGTGCTCATGATCGGCGTGGTGTACTTCAAGACCGTTGAACGATATTTTGCCGATATCATCTGATATGAAAAACATCATAGAAATACATGATTTGTCCAAGAGATACACGATCACGCATCAGCGCGGCGGCTATGTGGCGCTTCGCGACGTGATCGCCAATATCGCGCGCCGACCGCTCCGGTTCGCTAAGACCAAGGTACGGGACGCGATCGGCACGAACACCAAAGAAGAATTCTGGGCGCTCAAGGACGTCAGCTTTGCTGTTGAGCCCGGAGAAGTCGTCGGAATTATCGGGAGAAACGGCGCGGGCAAATCAACGCTGCTCAAAATCCTGACCGGCATCACTCCTCCTACGACCGGCGAGGCGATCATGCGCGGCAAAGTTGCGTCGCTGCTCGAGGTGGGCACAGGCTTTCATCCGGAGCTGACCGGACGGGAAAATATTTTCCTCAATGGCGCAATCCTTGGC
>CAYVMH010000111.1:0-1663 GCA_964452595.1 uncultured Candidatus Saccharibacteria bacterium | reverse complement strand
CTCAAATTTCTGCGGGAGCGTTTCGCTCCGCGATTCAATTAGTGGAGCGCGATGGCAGGATAGTTCAGGGCGCAGAGGCGGTGGTCCGCGCGCTTGCCGAGGTTCCGGAGAAGCGGTGGCTCGCATGGTATTATTATCATGTTCCCGGTTTTGGAGGTAGTGCCGAATTTTTCTATCGGCTCATTGCCCGCCATCGCGGGAAGCTGTTCGGGCTCGCCTCTTTTTTATGGGGGAGCATCCCGCGTCAGCCCCAATATCACTTTTCCCGCTGGCTGTTTCTTCGGCTGCTCGGGGTGGTGTATCTCATTGCATTCGTCTCGCTCTGGTCCCAAGTGAACGGGCTTATCGGCTCGCAGGGGATTCTCCCCGCAGGCGCGTTTCTTGAGGCGGTGAAGAATCAATTCGGAGTCAAGGGGTATTGGCTGGCACCGACCCTTGTGTGGTTTTCTCAAGGCGATGGCATGCTGCAGTTGTTGACAGGCGTGGGAACAGTGGTCTCGCTTCTCGTGATTGCGGGTATTACGGCAGGACCCGCACTGTTGATTCTCTGGCTTTGCTACCTTTCTTTGGTCGTCGCAGGACAGGATTTTCTCTCGTTTCAGTGGGATCTTCTCCTGCTCGAATTAGGTTTTCTTTCAATCTTTTTTGCGTCGTGGCATCCGTTGACTTCGCATTGGCGTCTTTGGAGGGTATCAGTGCGCGAATCATCACCTTCAACGACACTCTTGTGGCTTTTTCGGTGGGTGCTCTTTCGGTTGATGTTCTTGTCGGGTGCGGTAAAACTCTTGAGCGGGGATGCAACATGGAGAAACTTGACCGCGCTTGCGTATCATTATGAGACTCAACCATTGCCGAATGTTATTTCCTGGTTTGTGCATCAGATGCCCGCGTGGTTTCAAAAAGTTTCGGCGGCGGGAATGTTCGGGATTGAATTTCTCGTTCCGTTTTTCTACTTTGCCCCTCGCAATCTCCGTCATGCGGCTGCGGCTTTGACGGCTATCTTGCAGGGCTCAATTTTCCTTACTGGGAACTACACATTTTTCAATATCCTCGTGATTATCGTGTGCGTGTTGCTCGTAGATGATGCGGTGTGGAGGCGTGTATCCCCGAAAAAGTTGATGGAGGCGGTGAGAGATTTTTCTATGACGGCGCGCCGGACAGTGTGGCCTCGCCGCGCCATCAGTGTCCTGGCGTGCTTCATTATTCTGGTGAGTTTGTTTCAACTTTCGGGCATCTTTTTGCGGGGGCTTCCGTCTGCGTTGGGGAGTGTGCTTCGGGCTGTTGCGCCGTGGCGGGTGGTGAATACCTACGGTCTCTTTGCAATAATGACGACATCGCGTCCGGAGATCATCATCGAAGGATCTCAAAACGGCACGGTGTGGGCTGCGTATGAGTTTCGTTACAAACCGGGAGAAATCTCAAGGAAGCCGGTGTGGGCAGCGCCGCATCAGCCGCGACTCGACTGGCAGATGTGGTTTGCGGCATTGCGTGTGGCGCGGGATCCCGGGGCCGGAGATGTCCTCGCCCAAGGGCAAAGTTATGACCCGTGGTTTCTCAATTTTGCGATGCGGCTTTTGCAAGGATCGCCTGACGTTATCTCATTGCTTGAAAAGAATCCATTTTTGATCTCGCCGCCTGTCTCTTATACACATCTGACGCTGCC
>CAYVMH010000110.1:0-1672 GCA_964452595.1 uncultured Candidatus Saccharibacteria bacterium | reverse complement strand
GCCGCGCCCGCTATGAGCCCGACAAAAAACAGCACCAAAACAAAAAAGCCGATCCTGCGAAGAACTTTCCACTTTTGCGATATTTTTTTCATAATCAATGATTGAAGTGAGACTTCAATCATATAATAAAAACCGGCAGTGCCGAGTCGCGGGGGATCACCACCGGTCTCTTAAGATCGGAACGCGAATACACACGATGATCGCCTTTCTCCCGCTCAAACGTACAGCCCACAAAAAGTAGGATGTTTTTGCATATCTCTATTATTACCACCCCCCGGCTATTCTTCAAGAGCCGCCACCGCATCCTGCGCGCTTTTCTTAAATGCGAGGATTGTGTTGATAATTATCTCATTTTTTGAGACTGTTGAGAATCTTATTTATTTTTCGGGACTCGTCTGTGGATTTTCTTTCCATCTCCTCTGCCGCATCCATTGCTCCTTTTTTGAACGCAAGCGTCTCTGTGAGGATAAGCGCATCAAGATCAGGCACGCGTTCCTTGAGAAACCTCATATCCTCTTCAGTAATCTCGGCGTCTTCAGTTCCAAAGAGCTGTTCAAACTTTTCCCGAAGCTCGGGAGAAAGCCGCGCGCGGATTTGTCGAACAACCGCCCCGAGAATCTTGTCTTTCGCATCCGTAAGTGCGCGCTCTCTGATTTCAAAAGAGGCATGTTCTAACCAGACCACTTTCAATAGGTCTGCTTCCAAGATTTTTTTCAGGCCATCATCCATAGCTTATCTTCTTGCTTTCTCCGCGCCGATAAATTTGCGCGCCCACTGTGCTCCATCAGTATAGCCCTCAAATGTCTTCAAAAATAGAATATCTTCAACCTCGTCGGAAATTTTAATCACATTTCTCTCAAGCCACTGCCTGCCCGCGTGTACCCACTCCGGAAGTTTCACTATGCCGTATGCCGTTCCTACGGGAACGCCGATAAGCAGCGCGCCAACGAGCACATCCGCAACACCGACTTTAAAAGTCACAAACTCCTTTACGTCCCGTTTTATACCCCGTCCGGTCGCCAGAGCCGATCTTGCTATGCCTCTTCCCAATTTCTTTACCACGCGCCGCGTAAGCCCGGCCTGCTCTGTTTGTTGTCCGGCTCCAGGATTTTGTCCGGGGGCCGCGTTTATATTAGGTTGTGGTCCGCGATTTCTTCGTGGCATGTTGCTCCACATTGTACCAGAAAACGTAAGAGCGGTCAACCATTGGCTGACCGCTCGACTAGAGATTAAATAACTCTTAAAAGGATCACAACAAAAGTCCAGAGGACCCAAAGCTTCAGGGCCCGATCAACGGCCGTGTCTGAAGGATTACCCTTCAGAAAAACTACTCCAAACAAACAGATAGCAACAAGTGGCGCCACGAGTGTTGTCGCCCACCACGGCCATTCATATAGTACTGTTTTGAGCCAATCCATGAGTAACACTCCGCTGCCCACAGGTGCAGGTGCATTAGCTGTATCCACACACTGTTTGTATTTTGGATCCGCGCGCTCAAGCTCGATCCGCCAAAAAGATTCGTTCCGGATATATTTTGCAAGATTCTCCGCGCTGGGAGAGGGATATTTTTCCCTCCACGCATATATCTCTTTTAGGGTATCATACGCTTTCTTTCCGGGGCCTGTGGCTGCGGCCACGCTGCACGCGGCAAGCCTAGTTGCTAGTGTTGTTG
>CAYVMH010000109.1:0-1767 GCA_964452595.1 uncultured Candidatus Saccharibacteria bacterium | reverse complement strand
GGCGTCGGCCGCGGGCGCATACGAATGAACGACGAGTTCTTCCTTCTTGAGCGAGGTTTTCATGCTGCGCGCCCGAATGCCGTCGGCTATTTTTCTGTGAGAAGGTTCATTGATCATACAAAGCTCATACCACTACTTCCTGATGCATCCCATAGCATACTACCGACGCAAGCCCCGCGTCTTCGGGACCCTGCAAAAACTCCTGCAGCGCGCTGTCGGCGAGCAAAGACTTTCCCTCCAGCACCGTCAGTCGGGGAGTTGCGGCATACGAAAGAGTTTTCAGCCACTCGCCCTGCTCGATGTATGCGCGCAGTTCTCCGATATGCGCGCCTCCGCCGCCAAGGTATGTCTCGCCCGTCAACGGGCCAAACGGATACAAAAAATCAAGACTGTCGCGAAAACACCGGCCCCACACTTCTATATCTTTCTCTCGTATCTCGACCTTTATCCCAACCTCCTGCGACGCGATATGGGAAACGCCGAACGGAAACGAGACTATGTGCGCGAGCATGCTTTCTTGGAGCAGAACGAGCATCGTGGTGGTGGCGCCAATGTCGATCAGGAGGGCGTCACGCACTCCGAGTCTGTGTGCCAACGCTTCCTGATACACAGCGGCCATAGGGACAAACTCGATCGGCACTCCTCCGAGCATGTGCTTCATTTCGACAAGCAGCGTTCCGATCTCGGATGGAAAGTAAGAAACAAGCGCCCGAAATTTGATATCGCGGCATACGCCGCCGGATATTTCAAGTCCTGACTTTGTTCCGGATGCATCGCGCGCAAAAACCCCCGACGGAACCGCGTAGCCGTTGACCTCAACGCCTGCCGGAGTTGCAATCATGACCCGATCTTCTCTCCCGTGCTGCTCGGACAGCTGGTTGAAGTACCCGATTATTTCTTTCCGGCCTATGCGCGTCTTCTCATGCCGCTCTCCGGCAGATTCCACATCCCACTCTTCGACATGATACTCGGCAAGACTGGTTCCGAATCCGGCGATGGTCTTTGCAGGAATGCGTCCAAACTCTTTGATTACTCCCGCAAGCACATGGTGAAGCTTCCCAACGATCCGGTGTGCGCTATAGGCGGCAGGCATTCCGACCGCGATGCGCTTGTGCGCCTTCAAGATCGCGCCCGTGTCGGAAATCTCGTATACCAATCCTTTGACCGTCCGCGAGCCCACATCAAGCGCCACCGCAAGGTCTGATTTTGCTGTACGAAAAAGAGACATGCTTTCAGTATACACCATTCCAGACTTAGTCTCCAAGGAGACTAAGTCTGGAATGGTTCCACCACCCCGCGAATACGCCGCACGCCCGCAGAAGACGACTCTTCTTTGATGATGCGGAAGCGGCCGATCTGCCTGGTGTGCGCGACATGCGGGCCGCCGCACAATTCTTTTGAGTATACTTCTTTCGTGTTCGGATCAAACATAGTGTACACCTTTACGCGCGAGGGATATTTTTCATGGAAAAATCCAAGCGCGCCTTGGGCAAGCGCCTCCTCATAGGACATCTCTTCCCGCTTCACCGCAAGATCTTTTTCAACCGCGTCGCGCACCCACTCCTCCACTTTTTTCAGCTCATCCGGCGTTACTTTGCGACCGAAACGGAAATCAAACCGCGTGCGCTCAACCGTGATATCCGATCCGTCTTGGCGCACTTCCGGCCCAAGCACCGCGCGAAGTGCGGCATGCATCAGATGCGTTGCCGTATGCAGTCGTGTTACTTTTTCTACCTCGGATTCGTCGCGAATCGTGACCTCGCCGGT
>CAYVMH010000108.1:0-1839 GCA_964452595.1 uncultured Candidatus Saccharibacteria bacterium | reverse complement strand
TATGCTGATGTTACGCTGGAGCGCCGGAAGTCTGAAACTGGACTACGGAAAAATGAATACATCAATGCAACCCTCTTTCGCACGAGAAGGATGCGTGATGATGGTTGATGTTTTGATTTATAATAGGTCTCATATATTGTGTTCAACCTAGGCTCATCGTTTTTTTCCATGCAAACCGACAATTCCCAAGACCGACATCATAATGATGAGGCCAATAAAGAAAAGATTGAGGGGTGTAAAAATAAGGTCTGCCATAACCGTATTTATTCCGTTAAACTCAAAGTAAGGAAATATGCCAGCACTGCGACGATAAAACCGAATACAAGTGAAAAACTGTTCAGCACTGCGGACTGGATAATAAATCCAAAAACAAGCGATCCCACTGCGATATTACCCAAATCCGCCATTTTTCCCGCTACAAGTTCCCGCTGTCGCTGATTCAACTGCATATTTTCAATTTACGACTCCATCATACCCTATTCTCTTTCATCTTGTCAAGAGCCGTTTTTTGCTATACTGTCGAAATATATGGCGGATGTAGCTTAGCGGTCTAAAGCACAAGGTTGTGGACCTTGGGATCGTGGGTTCAAATCCCATCATCCGCCCCTATTTTAATTATGAACGGAGAATCCTTACGACAATTTCTCCTCGACTCCAATAAAGCCGGATACGCGGGCGGGGAGGAAAAGAAGTGGACTAAAGAATCCGATGGGTCGACGACCATTCCTTTCCAAAAAGGCGAGTGGAGGTCGCATGATAATTTCTTTGGCGGGGAGCCGTATGGCGGAAGAGCGGTCGTGTTTTATAGAGACAAACCAGCATGGATGATGGTGTATTATGGCTGGGTTGATGAAGGAGTTGAGACAAATCCGGTCTACCAGATTTTGAGAAATGCGCTTATGCGGATGCCGGAAGATTATCCCTTTCGAGGGCCAAAGGAGTATCAAGAAGGCGAGTACGTCTATACGAACTCGTGGGAGGGAGGCGTAGAACAATTCTCTGGCGAAGAAAAAATCATGCAAGGAGAGAAACTTGTCTACAAGGCAAATTACCTTGGCGGCTTGGTTGACCAGCGAGGCGGCATTTAGTGATTTACTAAAGTAACAGCCGATCGGCTGTTACTTTAGTAATGACGAATAAATTTATGGTATTCTAGACCGTCCGCTCCTCGGCGGTAAGGGTGAGCAGTTTTTCTTCTCCCTTGCGTAGTACTTTTACGGCGATATCGGCGCCGAGCGCGACGTTTTCAAGCACGTCTTCGAGTGCGGTTTTTTCGGTAATAGCCGTATTGTTGAGCGCGAGGATGATATCTCCCTCTCGTATGCCTGCACGCTCTGCCGGGGATTTTTCAACAATCGCGGGCCTGCCGGGCGTGCCTTCACGAAGCACGTATGCGCCGTGCTCGACCGGCAGTTTGAATTTTTTCATGAGCATATGATTGAGTAGCACGTAACGTACGCCAAGAAACGGCCTTCGGATGCGGCCGTATTTTTCCAGTTCCTCCAGATCGTGTTTTGCTTTTGAGATGGGGATTGCAAATCCGATGTTTTGCGCGCCAAAGACAACCGCGGCGTTGATGCCGATGGCCTCGCCGTTGAGATTGACGAGCGGGCCACCGGAGTTGCCCGGGTTGATCGCGGCATCGGTCTGGATAAGCCCGCGCAGGCGCTCCGAATGACCCTCCGAATCTGTGACTGCGGTGATAAACCGCGAAAGGCCGGACACGATTCCTGACGAGACCGTATTCTGAAACTCGCCGAGCGCGGTGCCGACGGCAAGCACGGTCTGACCGAGTTTGATCGCATTGGAGTTGCCAAGAGCAATGTACGGAAAATCTTC
>CAYVMH010000107.1:0-1868 GCA_964452595.1 uncultured Candidatus Saccharibacteria bacterium | reverse complement strand
ATTCAAGAAATGACGGCGCCTATTTCAGTATCATCTGTTGATTGGAAAATACTGTCAAGAAGCTAAAAATGAAGAAATCACACTCCTTTTATAATATTATAAAAGGGATACCACTTTACTTAGTAAAATTCCTATAATATTATAGGAACTCTTCTTTATATGCGTAAAAAACTCAAAGAAATACAAAATAAGCTTAATAAATACCCCATCTCTTCCCTCTCAAAAGAGGAGATCGAGCTCTATTTTGATCACCGGCTTCAAAACCTGCTTTTGAGTAAAAAGGTGCTGGTCAGAAATGAGCTGAAGTATTTATTGGGCGAAACCGGGACCGGCAATCTTCGCATTGAACCCGATTTGTTTCGGCTGCTTGTAGATAAAGGGTCTTTTGTCCAATCGCCATTTGAGAGCATCCCGGAGATCAAGAAACTGGAAACCCTGAAAGAAACTGCGGAAAAACACATTGAGAAAAATATCAACGCGCCAGAAACCCAAGAATTGCTCATAAAAATTCTTGATAATTACCTAAAGAAATCGAGAGTAGTATCAAAAGAGCCATTTATTATTGAGGGAGAGTTAAATAAGATTCCCGCATCTTGTTTAATACAAAACGGCGGATGGCTATTGCCTGATACCGAATTATTTTCATTTCTTAAATCCTCGCAGGGGCAAAGAAAATTTCCAGTCATCATAGCCAAAAAGATTTCCGGGATATTATTTCCTGTATTCAAGGGGCTTTCAATCATGGGATTGAATACCTATAAGCTGTGAATTACGAAATTACCCAAGTATAGTTTTCAATAGAAATACAAAACCACCGCAGCATCTGCAGTCTTATGATTTTTTGAACAGGATTCAATTCAAATACACAAAAAATTACTTGCTTAACACAAACGAACACTATAATGGACTGGGAAATTTAGACAGCGAAATTGGCTCAACTACCCCAGGTACGGTACCATGAGCATATATGAAAAAAATCTTTACCCCGCGCCAGAAAGCAGCACTCGCCATTGAAGCCGTAAAAGAAATCAAGACGCCGAACCAGCTTGCAGGAGAGCATGAGGCGCATCCGATCCAGATCGGCGTCTAGAAAAAGAAGCTCATCGAAAACGCTCACACCATTTTTTCTGATGAAGCGAGAAAGGCCGATGATGACCGCCAGGAACTAATCGACCGGCTCTACAAAACCATCGGACAGCGGGACATCGAGCTCGACTGGCTCAAAAAAAAATTGCACCTTGAGCCATGAAGAAAAAGTTTCCCTGATCGGTCCCGCGCACGAGCTGTCCCGATCCCGATAGGCAGAACTCCTCGGCGTTTCGCGATCGAGTATCTACTACGCGCCGCGCCCGGACCCGGAAGACAAGCGGATTATGGACGCGATCGATGCCATTTACACAAAGCGCCCGTTTTACGGCTCGCGCCGGATCAGAAATGAACTCCGAGACCGTTTTGCCGAATATGTCTGCCGCGAACGCGTGCAGCGGCTCATGCGCCTCATGGGCATCGAGGCGGTCTATCCGAAGCCGAAAACGAGCGTACCGAACACAGAGCACAAAATATTCCCGTATCTCCTGCGAAACCTCGCTATTTCCCGCCCGAATCATGTCTGGGGCACCGATATCACCTACATCAAGCTTGAGACGGGATGGGCATATCTGACCGCGATCCTTGATTGGTTTTCCCGTTACGTCATCTCCTGGGAGCTCTCGACGTCCATGGACACGGACTTCTGCATTGCCGCTCTTGAAAGGGCGCTTGCGAACGCGGCGCCGGATATCCACAACAGCGATCAGGGATCGCAATATACCTCGCGCGAATACACCGGCATCCTTGAAGGAAAAGGAATAGCGATCAGCATGGACGGC
>CAYVMH010000106.1:0-1870 GCA_964452595.1 uncultured Candidatus Saccharibacteria bacterium | reverse complement strand
TAAACTTCGAATGGCATGGTATTATAAATCTTGAATATACTTCAAAATTACTTTTGGTAATTAGTTGGAAACGTAACCAAAATAGGTCGATAAAAATAGTTTAAACAAATTCTCGTTCCTATGATTGAATCGGTACTCCACTTCTTTAAGATACATCGGAAAATGATATTTGGAAACCCCGCGATAGTTGTACAAAATATGTTTCGCAAAACTCCAAAATCCTTCAATACCGTTGATATGGTTTTTAGTCCGTTTGTCAACCAGTGTCTTTAAGTGGTTTACTTTGTGATGCTTCCCCAAACGCTTGAGGGAGTTATAACTCCGAAAAGTGTCCGTGTAGTAGACCGAGCCCTTTCTCGTTTTTTTCCTGATGATACCCATAAGCTCCTCCTTGCTTACATGCTCCACAACCCTCGTATAGACTCTCCCATCGCGTTCCAGGAGGCCAAACACAATGCTTTTGCCCTTTGCTCCACGTCCCCGCTTTCCTTTTCTCCTGCCGCCGAAGTAGGCCTCATCCATTTCTATCTCGCCCTTCAGTTTCTTACCTTCGAGCTCGGTGACATGGTAGATCGCCTCACGCAACCTTTGGTACACTCTCGTGATAGATTGATAGTCCGCGCCAAGATCATGAGAAAGGCGGTAGGCCGGTTGCTGTTGGTAAAACCCCTGTACAATGGCAATTTCTTTTTTCAATTGTTTCAGCGACTTCTGTTTTCCACAGGTCTTGTGTCGGCACCGCACATATCCACGATTTGTTTTGCACACTCGAAACGATCCGCAAAATACGCACTTCTTTCCTCTCAAAAAATTGGCCGCGCAACTGAAAACATTATTTCGTCTTGTAACCATAAGGATATTTTAGCCCTCGATGGTTACGATTACCACTAATTACCTAAAAATTTTACGGGTGTTGCGACGGCGGAAACCTACTTTCGAGCGAGCGAGCGACATGAATAAATATTTATTCATGTCCGAGCGAACGAAGAAAGCAAACTTTGTTTACCGTCCATTTTTTCCGAGTCGAGCGACCTTGCCTTTCCATTTGGCGCTGCATGCGTCGGTGACGCGGTCACAGGGACCGAAGGTGGTGGTGCGCGCTTTGATGCCGGCAAAGCCGAGGATGCCGTGCACGATCTCATTAGCGCAGTCGCCGAATCGGAGCCATGTCATAAACGGACTGTAGTTGCCTGCTGTGACAATCACCCGCGCGGTCTTGCCCTTGAGGCGCTGGACGAGCTTGCCGGACGGCTTCTCGAAATTGAATGCAAATCCCGGAAGGTACATGCGGTCAAACATGCCCTTGAGGAGCGCGGGCATTGTGCACCACCAGTTGGGATAGACGATCACGATGTGGTCCGCCCAGTGCCACTTCTCTTGCATGTCTGTAAGATCGGGTTCAAGCTCTTGGATCACCTTGTACCCTTTATGCAAGATAGGATCGAATCGCAAATCGCCGATATTGACGCGCACCACCTCATGCCCTGCAGTGCGCGCAGATTGTTCGTAGGTCGTTGCAAGCTCGCCTGAAAACGTTTCGGCGTCTGGATTTCCCAAAAGAACCAGTATTTTTTTCATAGTATGTTCCGCACTCGTCTATTTATTTTCTAATAGAACCGTTTTGGTTGAAGCGCGGCGACATTCTCTGCGGCGCGCCCATAAGTGCCTGCAGTTGTTTTTGATACTTCGGCATAACGATCATCGCCGCCGCCATCCGGTCCTTGCCTGTTTTCATTTCCGTCTTTATTTCTTTTGAGATCTGTTCAAAGAGTTTCGGGTCTTTTTCCACCATCGCGAGGATCTGTGCGCGCTGCGCTTCCGGCACACCTTTCAGCTGCCGCTCAAGCATCTTTCGCATCAAAAATTGCTT
>CAYVMH010000105.1:0-1910 GCA_964452595.1 uncultured Candidatus Saccharibacteria bacterium | reverse complement strand
CGACGCAGCCGAATACATCCGCCGGTTTTTGCGACATCCAACTTTTTCCCCCTGATCGAAATAGATCTCAGAGCAGGGACCACAGGGCCCTGTCTCTCCCATCATCCAAAAATTGTCTTTTTCACTAAATTTATAAATTTTCTTGGAGTCGATTTTTATCTGTTTGTTCCAAATAGCATAGGCATCCTTGTCTTTATTATAGACAGAAACATAAAGCCGCTCTTTTGAAATCTTTGGTGTGAAAAATCCAAGGAGGTACTCTGCCTCATCACCAAGGATTGATTGTATGGAAGAATAATCGTAGGACATAGAGAATGTAAAATTTTCGATTTATGATTTACGATTAATATACTCATCTATGACACTCGTACTCCCGGCAAAAAATGCGCAGCGCTGGTGAAGTGAGGTGGGCTCAATATCCAAAATATTCTGCGCCCCATCAATTGCTCGGCCTCCTGCCTGCTCAAGGAGAAACGCAAGGGGTTTGAGCTCGTAATTCAGGCGCAGCTTTCCTTCATGCACTCCCGCTCCTTTTTTATCAATCCCGGGGTATAAAAAAATACCGCCCTTAAGCAGAGTGCGGTGGATGTCGGCAACAAGAGAACCAACATACCGCGTGGCGCATTTCTTCTCTGCTCTCAGATACTCAATAAAGCCGCGATCCTTCTGTGACATATATGATACATTCCCTTCATTTACGCTATAGATATCACAGTGATCAGGAATTTGGATACGCTCGTTTGAGAGAAGAAATTCACCCAAGCCCTGATCGAGGGTAAACTCGTGCACGCCATCGCCGAAACTGAATACAAGAACGGTGCTTGAACCATATAGCAGATACCCCGCAAGTACCTGGGTGCGCCCCTTTTGCAAAAACTGCTGCTCGCTTGCATGATCACAATCCGTCCGTATGCGAAGAACGGAATAGATCGTTCCGATCCCGGCGTTGACATCAATATTACTCGACCCATCGAGCGGATCGAATGCAATGACGTACTTTGCATCCTTGCCAAACACACCCATGTCAACGACCATCTCTTCTTCCTCTGACGCAAGAAGCGCAAAGTGGCCGGTTTGGCGAAGATAGTCCTTGCACAATGCGTTTGCATAGACGTCGAGCTTTTGCACATCGTCTCCCGAAGCGTTGTCAAAACCAGCGCGCCCACGAATGCCAACAAGCCCCGCGTGATTTGTCTGATGCGAAATTTGTTTTCCAATGGCGGCGAGGTCAGACATGATCAACACGAGATCCTTTTGATCCGGGTGCGCGGCAAGGTGTCCGATGAGATATTGAGTAAGGGTTTGCATAGTTTATTTTTTGTCCAATATCACGATGCGACCGTGCAGAGCGCGCATGTCATCCGCGACAGCTTCAAAAGACGGCTGCGAAGAAACATCAGAAACGCCTGCGGCCTCGAGGAATTTTTCCGGATCGTCCAGAGCAATTGCCAGACCGGGAATGCCATAATGCATAGGGATGCAGACGGCGGGGTTTACCTGGCGCATGATGGCTGCTGCTGTTGGACCATCAACCGTATAGGTCCCGCCCACAGGAATCATCATCACATCTACCGAGCCGACTTCTTTAAGCGTCTCATCACGCATTTTTTCTTCGCCAAAATCACCCATATGCAGGATCCTCATGCCATCAGCTTGAATGGCATACATTGTGTTGAGTCCCCGCTGCGCTCCGTGCACCTTATCATGGTAGGTTTGAATCCCTTGTATGACAATACCCTGCACTGCATAGTCGCCCGGTGCCGTAATGAGATGGGGCGCATCGGGAAAAGCATCCGTGTTGGCATGGTCATAATGCCCGTGCGTCACTAAAACGGCATCCGCGGAAAATGTGGGCATGTCAAAGCCGATTGTTGGAGAGAAGGGATCAATGACAAGAGTCGCCTGCTCCG
>CAYVMH010000104.1:0-1938 GCA_964452595.1 uncultured Candidatus Saccharibacteria bacterium | reverse complement strand
GGCTTCCCTCCCGGCCAAACTTGAGCAAGAACCGGCCATCCTTGGTGAACTTCTGGATGCGGTTGTTCTTGCCGTCCACCAGGTAGAGGTTATCCTCCTGGTCGAAGGCCAAGCCATTAGGGCCGTTCAGTTGGCCGTCGGCACTGCCGGCGGTGCCCCACTTGCGGACAAAGTCGCCGTCCTTGGTGAACATGGCAATCTGGTTGCGCCACTCATCGGCTACGTAGACGTTGCCCTCCTTGTCCAGGGCGATGCCGGCAGGCCAGGTCATGGAGGTGTCGGATTCTATCACCATCCCAGCTCCCTCACCACCGTTGGCGAATTCCCCGACGTAGTCTTCGCCTACGGTGCACATGGTGATGCGCATCGAATCGCGCCGGTACTCGCTGGCGCGGCTTACCACA
Organism: uncultured Candidatus Saccharibacteria bacterium; assembly: GCA_964452595.1. Classification (GTDB taxonomy): domain Bacteria; phylum Patescibacteriota; class Minisyncoccia; order Sungbacterales; family HO2-52-23; genus JACQRW01. The sequence goes on along the minus strand of CAYVMH010000104.1, from coordinate 1,534 downwards.
TACATCAGGTCTCCCTCGCCTCGCGCCATGGACACCGGGTAGCTGAATCCCGGTCCCCGCTGCTCGCCGCGGCCGATGGTGTGGCTATATCGGAAGGTTGTACTGAGCACCTGGGTAGTCATGCTCACCTCACTTAATTTAGCTTTTGCCGGGGCGCATAGCACCCCCTACCGGGAGGGGCGCACAGCTGTGCGCCCCTACAGCCCGTACCTTGTTACTTTTTGATGAAGCTGAGCTTTTCGAAGCTGCCGCCTACCAGGGGCTTGGAGTCCAGGCCCAGCCAGTCTTCCAGCAGGGTCGCATACAGGCCCCGGTAATCGTTGTTGAAGTGCAGGTCCCCGTCCAGCAGCTTCTCCGGCTTCAGGGAAGGATACTCGGCATGGAGGCCGCCCTGGACGGCGTCACCCACCACGAAGGCGATGCCGCCGGAGCCGTGGTCGGTGCCGGAGCCGTTGTCATGCACCCGCCGGCCGAACTCGGTGAAGAGCAGGAGGACCACGTTGTCGGTGGCATTATGCTCCTTCAGGTCCTGGTAAAAGTCGCTCACCGTCTGGGACACGTCGGTCCACAGTTTGGCGTGGGCCACCAGCTCCCCGGCGTGGGTATCGAAGCTGTTGTAGGGGGCAGTGGTGTACAGGATGCGGACCCCCAGGTCGGCCGTGATCACCTGGGCGATGTTGCGCATGTACTGGGCCACGGAGCTGCCGCCGTACTCAACGGTGGAGGAGTACTTCTCCGGCGCCACCTTCAGGATGTCCGCACCTTTCAAGGCATCCATACCGGTCTGGGAGAGATAGTCCACCACCGGGCCACGGCCCATGGCCGGGGAGTACATCCGGGAGAAAATGTCCAGGGCTTCGGTCCGCTGCTCCTCTTCCATGCCGGTGAGCACGCCGTAAGTCTCCAGGTTGCCCACCGAGGCTACGGGCACACCAGGGAGCATCAGGGCGCGCGGCAGGCCACGGCCGAAGTTAACGCAGGTCAGGACGTTCTCGCCCTTGGGATCGATGGCCTTGATGGTGCGGCCCAGCCAGCCCTCGGTGCCCTGCTTGTCCGGCTCGCAGGTGTGCCAGATGTCCATGGACCGGAAGTGGGAGCGGCTGGGGTTGGGATAGCCAACGCCTTGAATGATGGCTACCTTGCCTTCATCATACAGTTCCTTGATGGGGCCCATATTGGGGTTAAAGCCCAGGTAGTCATTGATGGGTAGGGCCTGGCCCGGGTCTATCCTAACCACAGGGCGGTTGTCCACGTACAGGGGATCACCGTAGGGAATGATGGTGTTTAAGGCATCGTTACCGCCCGATAGCTGAAGGACTACCAGGACGGGGTCTTTCTTGGTACTGGTCATGTTCTTTCCTCCTCTCGATGTTTGTTTGGATCCGAGTAGGGGCAGGTTTGAAACCTGCCCCTACCGGTCGTTAGGCAAACTGGTACTCCTGGGTGGCTACGATCAACTGGAGGACCTGCCCAACCCTCTGAGCAAACTCCTCAGTACCGGTGCGTATCTGGCCACCCTTCCGGACATGCTCCA
>CAYVMH010000103.1:0-1973 GCA_964452595.1 uncultured Candidatus Saccharibacteria bacterium | reverse complement strand
GCCGGAAACATCATGGGCTCGGGCAACCATATCCGCTCGACTGATGATTGTTAGCTGGTTCGCAGGCATTACATCACTTTTTTTCATCACCTTATCCTTCATCTCCATAGTTTGTTTTTCGAAATCTAATTTCGTTGTCTCATCCATTGAAGACAAATTGTCTTTGATGGGTACTCTGGTAGCGCCAGGCAGTCCCTCATGTAACACCACGTTTCTCCAAAATGGCGAAATGAGCCAGTAGGCAAGTGCCAACGCTATAATTATTCCTACACTAATCAATATTTTCTTCTTCATATCTTCATCTTACGCTCCTATCTTTTTATAAATACTTTGCAATACCATGCGACAAAGCATACGTCATCGGGGTGGTGAGAAGCGACTGTATGCGTGGGCTAATGACAAAGCGACGTTCGGGTGAAAAGTCCTGATCAAACTCATTGCGACCGCTCAATACTCGCTCCGCCGCATAGCGACCAAGTGCAGCTGCCCAGGGCAAACCAGTTGCGGCACCGACATACCAGACGTGCTTGTTGTGTGCATCTGACCCCATAACAGGAAGCAAATCCTTACTCACTCCCAACATTCCTGGCCACAGATAATCCATTTGTACGGAAATAAAGGGAAATTTCTTTTGTATGTAATTTTTCAGTCGCCTTCCGAATCGCGCAGTATTGTCCGTGACACTGTGCGCGTATGTGTACAAAATATCTCCGCCTCCGACAAGCAAACGCTGATCCCCGGTTGTTCTAAAATAATTATACACGAGATCACTATCCCAAACCATCATGGGGCTATTTGGAAACATCTCTTTAACCTGATTGTGCGCTAATGGTTTCGTAATGCCAAGAAATGTTTGCACATGATAAATTTCTTTCTTCATAGCCCCGAGATCGGGTATGAACCGATCGGCGCAGACAATAATATCTTCAGCTGTTATGCGTCCGCCGGAAGTCAAAATATGGAGCCCTTGTATACGTTGTACAGGCGTTTGTTCGTAAATCTCAACACCAGACGCTCGGAGCGCATCGCGCATAGCTTGACAGTACAAATATGAATTGATGCCGAATGTCTCCGGGTATCGTACCGCACCCAAGTACTCACGCGAGCCAAGTACCTCTTTTGTCGTAGGAATCTCATACAATGTACTAGCATATCCGAGTTGTATGCGCGCCTCGTGCTCCTTTTTTACATGACGGAGACCAGAAGCGTTGTTGGCGACAAACAATGAATCCTGTATTTGATAATCGCAGGGAATGCCGTAGCGATGTACATTCTCTCGAACGATCCTGACTCCGGAGAGCACAAATTCCCAGATGCGTTTTGCTTTTTTGGGGCCATATGTATTCAAAAGAGAACTAAGCTCGATTTCAGAATCAGGAGTAATGAACCCAGACGTTTTACCACTTGCTCCAGATCCGCAAAAATATTTTTCGATCACAACTATAGGAACACCAGCATCGTGGAGCTTCTGCGCGCAAGAAAGACCAGCCATTCCGCCGCCGATCACTGCAACAGTGGTTTTGATTTCCCCCGAAAAACTCTTGCTCGGGTGATGGTCTTTTAGGGTATACCAATATACGCTTGGGGGTATTTTAGTTGACATATTTTGACCGAATTTTGGAGGAACTTCGTCCATACCAATTGTGCGCATTCTACACTCTGGTATGTTTATAGACAATCAAATGAACCACTTTTCCTGCTTGTGCTGCGGAAAATGTATTGCCGCGGGAGATTCATTGCCGTGAAGGCGGTAGGAGATAGACAGGATGCCGATCGAAACTTTACAAATTTTTTGCGGGGCGCGCCGATATCCGGTACGGCGGCGGGGCGGCTTCATTGGGGGCTTTCCTCCTTATTTTCTCGCAAAATTGCCCGCCAAAGCGAAGGGCTCCGCACAACAGCAAGCTGTATGCGGGGTAAACTCCGCCCCGAGCGAGGCGCGGACCTTCTCCCCGAGCATCGCAACGAGCCAC
>CAYVMH010000102.1:0-1994 GCA_964452595.1 uncultured Candidatus Saccharibacteria bacterium | reverse complement strand
TCTCTCGCTCGCTAGGCAATAAAATATCACCCCTCCAAATCAAGCGCCTTTACCGGCGCCATAACCGCCTGCGGGTTATGCTTCCACATATCCGAGACATCCGCATAAAGCTCCAATTCATTGCCGTCCGGATCAAGGAGGTAAATGCTGTGCGTTACGGTGTGATCGGCGGTGCCGACAATCGTGATACCCTTTGCGCGAAGCTCGCGAAATGCGTGTCTTGCGTCCTCGGGAGAATCGCCCATCTTGAATCCGATGTGATAGAGCCCGGGCGTGAGCTGCTCTTTGACATCGGGCTTTCCCCCAACTTCAATCAGCAATAATTCATGATGCGTTCTGCCTGATGAAAAAACCGCGATTCCTCCGCCGCGCATAATCTCATGAAAGCCGAGCGTGTCGCGATAAAAGTCAGCCGATCGCGTAAGATCAGACACATAAAGCACGACATGACCGAGTTCTTTGATGCGCATAACTTTAGAACCCATCTCAATGAAAAACGAGCGTATCGCCCTCCCGCACCTCAAAATCAGCGAGCCGCAACTCCAGCTTTTTCCTGCCGGATAGGATTTGCTCAAAATACTCAGGCCAAACTTTTTTATGGATTGTCGGCATACACCAAACTGCCGGGCTAGGGATCGAACCTAGACTTTCCTGCTTCAAAGGCAGGCGTGTTACCAATTACACCACCCGGCAATATGCTGTTGTCGCAAAAAAAGAGATATCCATGCTGTAATCTTTCTGTTCAGACTTGTACTTCTGCGTACTTTCACCGTTACTAAACCATGAGACCTACTGCGTAAAGATTTTCGTAGCGAAATGCTCAGATTTCAGGCGAGGCGAAGCAAAAATTATGAAGCATATACACTGTATATGTTGAATAATTTTTGCAAAGCCGTAGCCGAAATCTGGAGATTGCAGCAGAAAAATCTTTACGCAGTAGGTCTGTTATATCCTTCGCCCGTATTTTTCCGAAGGGTCAAAATCTTATTCTGTTTGAAATACGTCGGACCAATTTTTAACGGTGCGAGATGGCTATTCCAATAGCGTGTCGCTTTTGCAACATCACCGCTCCGATGAATATACAATTCGCATATTATATCTTCAAACGGAATCTTCGCTATAGCATCCAACCATCGCAAAAAAAGAACCATCATCGCAGGATCTGAATTACTGAACCCTACCCCCTGCGATACATTTGTCGCTTTCTGTTTTGTCCCCTCCGCCCAATACAGCATCACTCCAGCAAGCCAAAGCCCTTTATTTTTTACTCGCTTAAATTCCTCCAGCGCCAAACGTTCGGTTAGTTGAGTCCCGAGAATACGCTGTTCCCGCCTCTTGGCAGCACCTCTTAATGCAGCGTCTATCCGCTTCTGCGTCAACCTTTGCTTTTGTTTCTGTGAAAGACCCACATATCTAAACCACAAAGATAAGGTTGATTTTGCCACGGGGATTTTCGAGAGAATCTCTCTGTAGGATAACCCCTCCTTGCGTAACGCGATTGCTTTTTCTTTTTCTGCGCTACTCTGAACCATGGTAGTATTTTTCTCAATTATACTACCGAGGTTTCGTATCATCAAACGGACTTATCCACCGGAGACCCGGCAATAATAATATTCTTTCTGTACTATACCCCTTATTCGTGCGAATAAGGGGTATAGTCTTTTAGAACCCATCTCAAAAATGGCTTTGTAGGCAAGATCAAGCGGATTTCGCTGCGAGGCCGCCACCGCAGGGGCGATGCGTACTGAAAGTTACGCGGAGCCCCGAGAAGGCGGCCGCAGCAGAAATCCGTTGATCGGAGCCCGAATGCATTTTTGAGATGGGTTCTACTCATATTCTGTTGATGCTGAATTCCCTGCCTGCGGCAGGCGGGCCGCGTTCGCGGGAATGACCGCAGGCACATCAGTTCTTAATTATTTTACCTGCTTTCTATTTGACAATAATTTGCTGGGGATAACAAGGGTTGCACGATGCCCGTAGCGGCTGGTACGATA
>CAYVMH010000101.1:0-2076 GCA_964452595.1 uncultured Candidatus Saccharibacteria bacterium | reverse complement strand
TTTCGGTGATTGAATCGGTACTCCACCTCCTTAAGATACATCGGAAAGTGATATTTGGAAACCCCGCGGTAATTGTACAGGATATGCTTCGCAAAACTCCAGAATCCCTCAATGCCGTTGATATGATTTTTGGTACGCTTGTCAACCATGCCTTTCGTGTGGCTCACGGTATGATGCTTGCCCAAGCGCTTCAGGGAATTATAACTTCTGAACGTGTCCGTGTAGTAGACGCTCCCTTTCCTCGTCTTCTTGCGGATGATCGCCATCAGTTCTTCTTTGGATACATGCTCCACAACCCTCGTATACACCTTGCCATCGCGCTCCAGGAGGCCAAAAACAATGTTTTTGCCTGCTGCGCCCCGTCCACGCTTGCCTTTGCGTCTGCCGCCGAAGTAGCTCTCGTCCATCTCCACGTCGCCATTCAGTTTACCGCCTTCAAGTTCTGCGACATGATAGATCGCCTCTCGGAGCTTCTGATAGACGCGGGTAATCGTCTTGTAGTCGAGGCAGAAGTCATGCGAGAGGCGATATGCCGGTTGCTGCTGATAGAACCCCTGCACGATTGCGATTTCCGTTCTGATGCGTTTCAGGGATTTCTGCTTTCCACACCCTCTGTTTCGGCATCGGATGTATCCGCGGTTCGTCTTCGAGACCTTGAACGAACCGCAGAAAACGCACTTTCTACCCCTCAAAAAGTTGGCCGCACAACTGAAAACATTCTTTTGTCCAGTAACCATAAGGGTATTGTACCACCTCATGGTTACGAAACGCACTAATTACCTTAATATCCGGCCATCGCAGGGGAATAAATCACGCGGCGTGGAGAATCCGGAAATCCGCGAGAAAATCCGCACCGTGGTGGATAAATTGGTAGCATAAATTATGCCTTTCCAGCATAAGGATTTGGCGGCGGAGCGATGGCAGACGCTCACGCTTGCCGAGCAGATGGGTAATATCGGGAGCGAAGTCAGCCGCGCGCGGCTCTCGCAGAGCAAAGACGCGGCGGGTTTTGACGGCGCGGTTGCGCGAGCTCTTGAGCTTTTTAATCTGACCGCTGTTGATCCGCGCTGGCGCGGCCGCCTCCGCGAGATTCTGCGGAGCCGCGAGGTTTTTTGCGACGCCACGCTCGGCGGACACGAGTACGGCGCCTCGCTCGCGGAACTTGAAGAGTATTTTGACGAATTCGCCCTCGCGGCGCGGATACATCTATGAAGCAAATAACATTCAGATTAAAGCCCGGGCAATTCCTGCGGGAAGAGATTGTAAAAGTCGCAAAAGAGCGACGTATTCAGACCGGAGTTCTGCTCTCCATTGTCGGCGGGTTGGAATATGCGGCATTGCGTATGGCGGGTGCCACGCCGGATCATCAGGTTGTGAAGGAACTCCACGGGCCGTTTGAGATTGTGTCCGGAACAGGCACGATCTCGCAGAACGGCTGCCACATTCATATCTCTCTTTCGGATAAAGAGGGAAAAGTGATCGGCGGGCATCTGAAAGGCGGCTGCCGGGTTGCCCCGACCGCGGAAGTCGTCATAGGGATTTTTGACGACGCGATTTATCAAAGAACGCGCGATGACGCGACGGGTTTTAATGAGCTTGAAATGGCATGATTCCTGGAATGGGAAATAAGATTAAAATTGTGTCGGAGAGGAGTTGTTTTTCTCGACAGATATGATAAAAGTATGCCTATGGCAATGCTTACGCATATTCCGGTGATCGTTGATAAAAGTCATTTGCTTACGATCGGCGAGCGACTCTATGCGACGAGTTTGGATCTTATCCGGGAGCTTGTTTCTAACGCCTACGATGCGGATGCAACGCGGGTGGACATCACTCTTTCGCCGGATGAGGTAATTGTGCGAGACAATGGGAACGGAATGGATGAGCAGGGACTGCGGCAGTATTTTACGATTGGATCTCAGGAAAAACGCCGCCTTCCGACATCGCCTCGTCTTGGCCGCACCCGTATCGGCGAATTCGGCATCGGAAAATTTTCCGCGCTTACGATAGCGCGGCGTTTTGAGATCGAAACCCGGCATAGAGAACAGCAATTCCGCGCGCGGCTTATGTTTGACG
>CAYVMH010000100.1:0-2106 GCA_964452595.1 uncultured Candidatus Saccharibacteria bacterium | reverse complement strand
GGGATTCGACGGATTTTTGAACGCACAAAATCAGGTTGGAGACGCGCGGTTTCTCCATAAACCGTCCGCGCACCAAATAAGTGCAAACTTATTGAAGAAAGCACAGAATGCATTCGCAGCCGTTTTCGGCGGCAGCACTCTTGCTCCCGCATACGCCTAATTAATTAGACGCGCGCCATCGGCCTCTTGACGCTCGTACGAGAGATCGCCGGTGTCATACATCGAGCTTGGCTGTCGGAATTGTCTGATACCGACGGCGATACGCATCGGACAAACATCGTGCCACCGTAAGGTGAGACAAAACCTGTGACAAGTTTTTTGCCGGAAAAAGTTCGGATGGGAGTCCAACTCTCCCCACCTCCACTAATTTTTTATCTTTTATGCACTCTCTGCGAAATAATAGAAAAGTGATGCCCTCCTACTACATCGCCTATGAACGCGATGGTAAACAGGGATACGTTGCATCTGCACCCGCTCTTCCAGGTTGCGTGGTGTACGGTAAGACGCTGCAAGAGGCATATCGCAACATTCAGACCGCGATTCAAGAATGTCTTGAGGTTATTTATGAACGGATACATCACAGAGCAATAGACGAAATAATCGAGGATATAAATGACGGCAAGACCCCCCCGAGTTTGAATCATCGGCCGACATCCATGAAGAAATAGAAGGTGTTGAGCTGACCACGGAACGACTGGCCTATTTCATCGGCCAAATCGATTCCATTTTAGAAAAAAAGTCACAGGAATTCAAATAATTTTACTTCAAACTTATCCAACGACGATACCGCATCAATCAACTTATCCGCACCACGCCGATCCGAGTCATTGACGAGGAGGGAAAGAATCTGGGCGTGATGGAGACTACCAACGCACTTCGCCTTGCGGGCGAGCGCGGGCTTGACTTAATAGAGATCGCGCCAACCGTAAAGCCGCCCGTGTGCAAGATCATGGATTTTGGCAAGTTCAAGTACGAACGGGAAAAGGGGGAGCGCGCGCATGGCAAGAAACATAAAGACACGAGCGAGGTCAAAGGAGTGCGGATCGGTTTTTTAACCGGCGCCCACGACCTTGAGCTCCGCGCCAAGAACATCAAGAAGTTTCTTGAGGAGGGCCATAAGGTGCGAATAGACATGAAGCTCGTCGGCAGGCAGAAAGCGCATGGTCCCTTCGCGCTTGAGAAATTCAACGCGTTTCTTGAGATGATCCCTGCGGACTTTACGGTAGAGCTTGCCCCCAAGCGCTTGCCGCACGGACTGCTCGCGGTGATAACAAAGAACTAGCCAGAAAACGAATGACAAAAGACAAGAGCTGAAACATAAATTTACTTTCAGCTTTCGTCGTTTAGCTTTCAGCCATAACCATGCGAAAAGCCGTTCTCAAGCGAATCAAATTCACCCGAACCGGAAAAGTGCTCCGCCGCCGAGCGGGACACAATCATTTTAATGCAAAGAAGGGCCAGGGCGAGCAAGGACGCAAAAAAGGCATGCTCGGCTTTACACCAGCTCTTGAGAAAAAAATAAGGGCGTATGCGAACTAGATTTTTTATAGTGTCATTCCCGACTTGCCTGCCCGCCGTAGTTTTAGCGAAGGGGGGGTCGGTAATCCGGTTTGCGTTAATTCTGGATTCCCGCTTTTCCGCCGGAGGCGGATCCGCTTTTGGCGGACGCGGGAATGACAAATAATATATCCTTATGACCCGAGTCAAACGAGGAACCATAGCCCATAAGCAGCGCGAAAAACTTCTCAAATACGCGAAGGGATTTCGCTGGGGCCAGAAAAATAAAGAGCGCCTTGCGCGCCAGGCCCTCCTGCACGCATGGCCGAACGCCTTTGTCGGACGCAAGCACAAGAAGCGCAGCTTCCGCCGCCTCTGGCAGACGAAGATCGGCGCCGCAACGCGGGAGGCGGGAATTTCCTACAGCGCGTTTATCGGTGCGCTCAAAGATAAAAAAATCGAGCTTGATCGCAAAATCCTTGCCGAGCTTGCCGAAAAGCACGCGTCGGCTTTTGCAAAAGTTTTGGCCGCGGTAAAAAAATAATTCCGGCCGAGTTATTTTTTATTTCCTTCGTGTGAGAAACTTTTCCGCACGCGCGAGCACGCGTT
>CAYVMH010000099.1:1857-2119 GCA_964452595.1 uncultured Candidatus Saccharibacteria bacterium | reverse complement strand
GTATGGTGCCTCACCTGTCGCCCATTTCCCTTAATCCGGGCGAGCGTATGATTGTTTCTTCCGGCGTCTCTCCTGTCGGAGCGTCATTTAAAGAAAACATCTGTACCGGCTACTTGGGACAGTTCCAAACATTTGTGCCGAGCTTGAGCGAGCGTTGCCCCACCGCCGAGAGCGAGGTGCTTGCGAATCCCGCAACCACGCGCACCGCAGACCCCGCCTGTGTTGCGTTCGCGCGCACCATACCCTGTCTCTTATACACATC
>CAYVMH010000099.1:0-1847 GCA_964452595.1 uncultured Candidatus Saccharibacteria bacterium | reverse complement strand
ACCATACCCATGTGTCATTTTTATTTTGGCGAAACACCACAGGTTGGCGCGTCATGCTACAGCTTCGTGAGAAACTCGCTCACTTACAACGGCTGTCTTGCAAACCACGCGTGGCGCCCGTCGTTTTACGGCGACACATGGAGGGTGTTCTTGGGGCAGGAGCGCGAGTTGTGGAGACAAGACCATGATGCGATACGACTGCTTGATCATGAGGGCAGGATCGTGGACATATGGACGTACTGACCCCGCGCTTCCATATATGGAAGCGCAATATAGTGCTATATATGATACATTTTTATACCGTTACCCACTTGGTTTCGGGTCTAATGTAGACAATCATATAGCGCTACCGATAACACCCGTCAACCCCCGTCCTGTGTATAGCTTTTTCACCATGCAAGCGTACGATGGAAACTGCGGACAACACCGAACAGTCCGCCGCAGTCATCACGGCGTCTTGAAACTTCGTTTTCAATTACCGATCCGCGCCGCAAGCGCATTCAGCCAGTGGGAAACACCGAAGCCTCACAGCTATTCACAGCGCGCGCTCTAATGAGCCGCGATAACGAGGTGGTGAGCTCTTCGATTGTCCCACTCGTCTTGGGGAACGTACGCACGTTTGTCCGTGAGCACTCTCCAGACGACCGCAGCGAGTTTCCTCGCCGTGGCGACTGCGGCGGACGATGATCCTTTACGCTCTTTCATCCGGGCGTAGTAGGGAGCAAGTCCTTTTTTCTTGGTGCAGAACATCTGATGGTGCGCTGCCTCGATAAGCACGTAACGTAGCCACGAGGAACCGCATTTCGTAATCTTCCCGTGGCGCACTTTGCCGCCGGAGGCGTACGTTGATGGCACGAGGCCCGCATAGCTCATCAATTTCGATGCGGAGGGAAATCGTGTGACGTCTCCAACCTCAGCCATGATCGTGAGTGCTGAGAGATAGCTGAGTCCGGGAATCGTGACGAGCAGCCGCGCCGATTCATCGGAGCGAACCGTGTCGGTAATTTTTTTCTCGAGCGGAATAATCTCCGTTCTCAGATGCGCGAGGGTTGATCGAAACGCCTGCAACGCCATTGCACTTTCTGGGCCTAACGCCTGCGCATCGAGCCACGCGGATCCTTTCCGTGAAAACAAGGATGCGTGCCGCAATCCTTGCTTCCATACCAGCGCATGGATGCGATTCTTGACCTGCGTCTGCAATCGCACGAGCGCCATGCGGGCGCGTACCAATTCCTTCCATGCGCGCACCTCTTTCGGCGCATGATATGCCTCCGCGACAAGATCGGCGCGCAGGAGATCGGCGAGCACTCCCGCGTCCAGCGCATCTGTTTTGATGCGCGCGCTCGCGATCGCTTTCGTCTTCATCGGGTTCGCAATAGTTACATGCAATCCGAGTGATTCGATGAAATCGGCGTAGTAGTACCACTGCGACACCGGCTCATGCACCAGCTTCGATCCGGCGTAGGGAGCGAGATAGGAGCGTATGGCTGCCGGATCGGTCGCGATCGTTCGCGTGTCAATCACCGCGCCGTCTTTCTTTTTCACCGAGAACGTACTTGTCTTTTGATGCAAGTCCATGCCGATGAAATATTGTTCACTCATATTTTTTATTCGATAGATTTTTTTACTAGAGCTTGTCTCAAAACCCTTCCCTATCTGCGCGGCGCGTGTTCTGCCTGCGAAGCGCTCGTCTCAACCTCAATGTGCTGCAAGCACATTTCGGTCTCCGACTCGGCTTCTCGGCGACAAACACCCGCCGCTCGATTCGGGAACCCGGGTTTTGAGACAAGCTCTAATCTGTCTCTTATACACATCTCCGAGCCCACGAGACTAGGCATGATATCGTA
>CAYVMH010000098.1:0-2140 GCA_964452595.1 uncultured Candidatus Saccharibacteria bacterium | reverse complement strand
TGTTGTAAAAACTTCCTACTTTAACCATTTTTCCTTTTCTGTGGTCAAATACATGAGAAACAAATTCCGTTAGTTTTTCTTTTACTTTAGGATTAACTTCTGCGCTCTCATCTTTCAGGGTAGCAAGAACATTATGATCTTCTTTTCCATCTTCAAATTGTTCCATCAATCCAATCGGCTCACACTCAACGATCGAACCTGTCTTCAATTCTTGTTTCGTTAGTATAAAGCAATCCAAATTATCTCCGTCTCCGCTTGTTGTTGCTATAATAAAGCCGTAAGGATAGGGATATTTTCTGGAAACTTCAACAGTTTTTCTGTACTCCAAAGTCTTCTCATTGTAGAGATTTTTTTGATTAGACCCTGCTTCATTTTCGATAAATACTTTCATAATTATTTCAATAGCTCGTCAACGGAAACATCAAGCGCGTCCGCAAGTTTTTCTAAAATACCAAGCGTGATATTTTTCTTGCCGCCTTCAATCGCGCTCATATAGCTTCTATCCATATCTAACTTACGGCAAATGTCGCCTTGCGTCATTTTGCGGCGAATCCGTATGCGCTTGATGTTTTGTCCTAGTTTTTTGGAAATCTGAGCCATAACAGATATACACAGCATATCATTTGTAGCTTTCTTATTCTATATGGTATTATAATTCCATATATGAATTGGCGGCGAAAAAGTTTTGGCTCTCCGCGCTTCGCGCGGCCGAATCGGTCGGGCAAAAATCGGAAAGTTTGATACTGGTGCCCCCACTAGGAATCGAACCTAGGTCAATTGCTTAAAAGGCAACTGCTTTACCATTAAGCTATGGGGGCTGTCCAAAAAACAACAAAAACAGTATAGCGCAAAAAGAGAGAAGAGACAAGTTTGATGTGCCTCAACCGGCTTGACCAACCAATCAAATATGGTATCCTCCAATCAGAACATTCGGGCACAGCTCTTTCTCATCTTATCAAGGAGACGCATATGCAAATGCCGTCAATATAATTCTCTTATGTCTCAATCAAAACAAAAAACTATTTTGGTTACTGGGGGTGCGGGATTTATCGGCTCGTCTATTGTGGATGCATTGGTTGAACGCGGAGATGAGGTACATGTGATTGATAATCTCTCTGCGGGAAAACGCGAGCACGTTAATCCAAAAGCAACCTTTCATAAAAAAGACATCCGGGATTTTGACGCCATCGCCCCTATTTTTGTCGGTATGGATCTGGTATTTCATCTTGCTGCACTTCCTCGTGTCCAGCCCTCGATTGAGGATCCGCGCACTACGCATGACGTAAACGTGACAGGCACGCTCAATGTGCTGGTAGCAGCACACAACGCAAAAGTAAAACGCGTAGTCTACTCGGCCTCGTCCTCAGCATACGGCGACCAAGCCATAATGCCGCTCTCCGAAGATATGGCGGCAAATCCATTCAGTCCTTATGGTTTGCAAAAGTATATCGGTGAGTTGTACTGCCAGCTCTTCTCGAAAGTCTACGATATGGAAACCGTCTCGCTCCGCTATTTTAATGTATATGGTCCGCGAGCATCCACCGATGGCGCCTATGCCCTCGTGATCGGCAAATTTCTTGATCAACGATCGCACGGACAGCCCATGAGCATTGTCCCCGACGGCACCCAATCCCGCGACTTTACGCACGTGCGTGATGTGGTGCGCGCAAATCTGCTTGCTGCCGAATCGTCCCGTGTCGGCAAAGGAGAAGTCATCAACATCGGCGGCGGCCACGACTACAGCGTCCTCGAAGTTGCCGCGCTCATCGGCGGCGCCACCGTTTTTACCGCCCCCCGCCTTGAACCAAAACGCACCCTCGCCGACATCCGCAAAGCAAAAGAGCTGCTCAACTGGCAACCCACCGTAGCTTTCAAAGAAGGGATAGAGGAGTTAAAAAAGCTCTACGGCATATAAACTATAGAGTTGTTCATACTCGGCAACTATCATTTTGAAGCAGTTCGCCGAAACTTGACTTATTTTTCGTATTCTGGTACACTTTTATTATGTTAGAAATAGCACGGAATTCGGGGTTTTCGGATATGCCGTGTATGATGCCCGGCAATGGTCTGTTTCTGTTGAGTAGCTGGCAGACCCATGATTGGTCGAGCGGCGGGGGAGAAGCGCTTATGCCCCGCGAGC
>CAYVMH010000097.1:0-2173 GCA_964452595.1 uncultured Candidatus Saccharibacteria bacterium | reverse complement strand
GCCGAGTTTAGGAGAAACCATCTCCACTACAAAACGCGTGAGCGGTCGGGGCGTGTAATACTCCCCCGCGTTGCCCGCGCTTTGGAGCTCTTTGAGTAAATGTTCGTAGAGGTCGTTGAAGGCGTGGCGGTCGTCGGCTTTGTTAAAATCAATTTCGTTGATTTTGTTAATCACCTGCCGGATAAGGGTGCCCGACTTCATGTAGTTGTAGCTGTCGGCAAACACCTCGCGGACGATAAAGGCGCGCGGGTCTTCGCTTTCGTCAAACGACAAATCCTTGAGCCGCTTGAAAAGCTTGTTGTTGACGAATTCCAAAAGCCCGTCGCCGGTCATGCCTTCCGGGTCGGCCGCCCAGTTGCGCCAGCGGAGTTCTTCGGGAAGCGGAGATTTGTATTTAGGGTTGATAAGCTCACGTTCTTTTTCCTGGTCGTCAAAAATCTTGAGGAAAAGCATCCAGACAAGCTGGGAGAGCCGCTGGGCGTCGCCGTCCACTCCCGCGTCTTTGCGCATGATGTCTTGAATGTTTTTGATGACTGATTGAATGGACATGTAAATAAACTATGTATATAAGGCCTGCTGGATCGCTTTCACTGCTACAAGATATTTTTCCCGGCCGCCGAAGATGTCGTTGACGATTTCATACGGCGTGCCGAACTGGTCAAACGGCGACACCTGCAGATCGCCGATGTCGTCAATGGCGGTGATGCCCTGATCGGCGTATTTTGCCAGAAGCGCGTCAATAACCTCGCGCGCTTTGCCTTCGTATTTTGTAAAATAGTCCTTTTTGCGGGCTTTTTCGGCGCGTTCGCCACGGGTAAGCGGCTTTTTACCCCAGGCCACATGGCAGATAAGGTCAAAAGCATCTAAATCCCGGCCAACTTCGGCGGAAAGTTCTGCAAAAAATACGCCGCGATATTCCAGCTCTTTAAGGATTGCTTCCTTTTGTTCGGCTTTGCTCCAGGCAGTTAAAAATTCATCCAGTGACGCATAGCTTTGCAAAATATTGCGCTTGGTGTAGTCCTTGAGCGACTCGGTAATCAGCTTGCCGCGCTCGTCCATATATTGCACGCGCTCATTGATCACTTTTACTTCCACGCCTTCGATATAATAT
Source organism: uncultured Candidatus Saccharibacteria bacterium (assembly GCA_964452595.1). Classification (GTDB taxonomy): domain Bacteria; phylum Patescibacteriota; class Minisyncoccia; order Sungbacterales; family HO2-52-23; genus JACQRW01. The sequence goes on along the minus strand of CAYVMH010000097.1, from coordinate 1,062 downwards.
TTTTTTGGCTCGTCGCGGACCATGCCGGTTCCGATTCCAGGGGGACCGTACTCAATGGTGTCGCCAGTCATTCCCCCACATGTTGATTCTTCGGTTTCAGTGCCATCAGGTGGTGTTATCGGACCGTCCTCTTTTGCCTTATAAATTACCACTGGATCGCCGTCAAATTTCGGGTCGGCGAAGAGCTCTGTAGCGCCTCGAAAATCCATAATGGCGAAAAACATCTTGCCGTAATCCTCGCGTACGCGCGTACCGCGGCCGATAATCTGCTTGAATTCAATGATTGAATTAATGTTTTGGTCAATGACAATCAGCTTGACGGTCTGGGTATCCACGCCCGTGGTGAGAAGTTTTGAAGTGGTGGCGACAACAGGATACGGGCTTTCGGGATCAATGAATTTATCAAGCTCTCGAACGCCATGCTCGTCGTTGCCGGTGATGCGAACGACATAGTTGGGATGTTCGCTTACCATATCTGCGTTGGCATTCACCAGTTCCTGGCGCATGCGGTCGGCATGTTCGGTATCCACGCAAAACACTATGGTTTTTTGCATCCGGTCGGTGGCTTTTAGATATTCGGTAATCTTTTGCGCCACGACTTTGGAGCGCTCCTCCAATACGATTTTGCGATCAAAATCGCTTTGGCCGAAAATCTGGTCAGGCAGTGGGTTACCATATTTATCAACCTCGCCGGCCGTTGGGCGGTACCCTTCCGCATCCCGATCCAGTGTTACGCGGATAACTTTATAGGGCGCGAGAAATCCGTCTTCAATGCCCTGCCGCAATGAATAGGTATATACCGGGTCGCCAAAATAGGTTTGCGTTGAGATGTCGGCGGTTTCTTTGGGCGTGGCGGTTAGACCGATTTGAGTGGCGCCTTGATAATATTCAAGAACTTCCCGCCAAGCGGCATCTGCCCGAGCGATGCCGCGATGGCATTCATCAACAATAATCAGGTCGAAGAAGTCCGGCGAAAACTGCTTGAAAATATTCTTTTCTTCTTCCATCCCGGTCAACCCCTGGTAAAGTCCGAGGTAAACTTCGTAAGATTTATCAACTGTA
>CAYVMH010000096.1:0-2239 GCA_964452595.1 uncultured Candidatus Saccharibacteria bacterium | reverse complement strand
GGGTCTCATCACAAAAATATGATCCGCAAAGACAGGCGATGATCTGCGCCTCGGTCGAAAAACCATATCGCCGGTATTGTCCTGAGAAATCTTGATTATCGTTTCTGCAAAGTATGAAGGACTACGATTGGCGTCAATATAGGATCGATGTAAAGAACCAATCATTTGGTTTTTTTGATGGTGATCGGGCTTGATGGCGTTGCAAAATTCATTTACTGTCTGTGATTATTATGCCGTAAGAAACGCAGGGGCTTTATCCAGCACCTTCCCAAAGGTGCTGGATTTATTTTCCAAGGAGCTTGAGAAACTCCTGTGGCGTCAGCCCGGCTTGTTTCAGAATGGAAAAGAGCGTCTTTTTGGCAAGAGGTTTTGGGTGCATAGGAATGGTTACTTTATAGTTTAGGCGTGGATAAGCGTGCGCGTCTTTAGAGGGGGGCGAATTATTTTTACCTTGGCCTCTCCGGTTTCAAGCAGACAGGCGCAGTGTAATTCTATGGCTTCTCGCGCCATATTCTTGGCCTCAATAAGCGTATCTCCGCAGGTTACTACGCCTCGCAGTCGCGGGACGGTAACGGTGTATCCTTTTTCCGGAGTATTTGGTTCAAAGAGCGCCTGAAATGTTCCAAAGGTCGTTTTTATGGTGATGAGTTTTTTCATGTTTCTATGATATACGTTTCGTATTAAACGTCAAGATTGATGGCCAAATCCTTATCATTGGTCTATGGAATTGGGGGCGCTGCGGACTCTGTTTTGTCCAAGACAGCTTCCGCGTCCCCGCGCGTCTGAAAGCTTGCTGCATTTCTCCGTGAGTTCTTGATCGGAATTCACCCATGAACTGAGATTCTCGCCTGCGGACTCAAAACAGAGATCGCGGTGATCGGGCTTGATGGCGTTGCAAAATTCATCTACCGCTTGAGTGTTGATAGACCGCAAGAAATACATTTCCCAAAATGTGCGCTTGACAGAGAACTTGGAGATGGGGTAACGTAGTGATATGTTGCCGGAGCTTACTGATGCCCAACTGAGCAAATTGTCGGATATCGCCTCGGAAACCGCGCTTATCTCCCTCGCCTCTGTCGTACTTCCGGCAGTTCTCGATAAAACGGATTTCGCACGGGTAGTAGTCGGACTCGTTGCAACAATTGTTTTGTGGTTGGTAAGTCTTTGGATTTTGAAAATAAAAGAATAATTATTATCCCTATGGACATCCTTATCATCTATCTCTTTTTTGCGGTTGTAGGGCTTACCATTGTTTTGATGGCGCTTCCTACAATTATCTCAAAAAACCGCAGACATCAATAGTTTCGGCACTGCGACTGCGAGAAGAAACGCGGCGTACTGATTTAATTGTCTGCATTGTTTTCGAGGCAAAGGCGCTGTGCTTGCCGAGTGGAAAGCCAATTGCACTTTTTCGCAAACTCCTCATCCGAGCCGACCCATGAACGAAGATTCGCCCCTGCTTGCCGGAAACAGAGATCGCGGTGATCGGGTTCAATGGCGTTGCAAAATTCGTCTACGGCCTGCGGGTTGCCAAGATTAAGCTGGACGAGAAAGGCCATGCCACCCTTGATACACTGGCGGTATGCCTCCTCGCTTACTTCGCGAGCGGCTTTGCATTTTTCTCCTGCCTCACGGCTCGTCCATTGGGGGGCGGGAACGTCGGTTCCGACGCCAAAGAAGCATGTTTCTCGGTATGTGGGGTCTACGCGCAGACAGTGCGTGAATGCTTTTTTGAAATCTCCTTTGGTCTGCACCACAACCGCAATACCTGCATATCGATAGCAAAAATCTTTGTGCTTTTCATCGAGCGCGTTGCACGGGTAGTCCGGATCATCCTGCTTATGCGCATATGCGCTTGGGTGGATTCCCAGACGCCCTACTTGTTTGCTTTGCACATTTTCCATAAATGCGCCCGTATAACACTCTCCGGCACGGGCGGGCGAGAGCGCATCGCAATGGCGCAGGGATTTTGGCAGATCATTGCCGGTGATAAACATAAACGCATGCCCGAGGCCATGGTAGCAGATCGCCTTCACGCCCGAGAGCAGGTTATTCTTTGCCACGTCGTTTTCGCACGCGGTTGGCGCAACGGTTGCGACAAATCGCTCCATATCTTTGCCCGCTGATGCCTCGCTGATATACTCCTCAACAATGCCGTGGAACATGCCGCTGTCGCATCTACCATTTGCTTCAAGAAAGGCATCGGACATATTCTTTGTTTTCTTGTACAATCCCCAAC
>CAYVMH010000095.1:0-2287 GCA_964452595.1 uncultured Candidatus Saccharibacteria bacterium | reverse complement strand
CGTGGTCCCCGGACGGCACAAAGATCGTATTCATGTCCTCGCGCACCGGACATCAGGAAATCTGGGTGATGGACGCGGACGGAAGCAATCAAAAGCAGCTCACGCATACCGATGCTATGGTCATAAACCACCTCCCCTCGTATTCTTCTGACGGGAATCGGATTATTTTTACCTCTACGCGAGATCGGGGCGGTGGCTTTAACCAGGCATGGGTAATGAATGCGGACGGCTCCGACCAAAAGCTTCTGTTCAGAACCGAATATCCGTTGGCCGCTCCGTCCTTTTCGCCTGACGGGAAGAAGGTTGTCTTTGGGATGCTGAAACCGGATAGCGCGTCTTCGGGGGCAGGGGCCGACATCCAGGTCTATACTGCCAACACGGACGGAACAGACATGCGTCAGCTCACCACGCCGCGGGATGCGGAATTTTCCGACAGCACGGTTCCCATCTACTCGCCGGATGGGAAGAAAATCGCGTTTTGGTCCGGCGTTGAGGGAATGTTCGGACAAATCTGGGTAATGGACGCGGACGGAAGCAATCAAAAGCAACTCTCCACGTGTCCGAAGGCAACCAAGACCAACTGCGACGAGCCGGCGTGGTCTGCTGACGGGAAGTTCATTATCTATGGGACAAACAGAAACAACGGGCCAGCTGAAACCTGGATCATGAATGCCGACGGCAGCGATGAACACAAACTTCTTGACCATCAGTATGGATTAGGGCGGCACCCGTTTCAGCCCGTTGGCACCAAACCAGCCGCGCCGACTCCGGCGAGCGCAAAACCGGTTGAATCAACTCCAGCGACTGCAACAACCCGCTATCTCACATTACCAGCCGCGCCGACTCCGGTGAGCACAACACCGGTTGAATCAACTCCAGAGACCGCAGCAACCCGCTATCTCACATTACCAGCCGCGCCGACTCCGGCGAGCGCAACACCGGTTGAATCAACTCCAGCGACTGCAACAACCCGCTATCTCACATTTCAGATATTCACCGGAACTCCTGATCCGTCCATCGCGCTCGGCCCGCCGCCATTGTCTCCGCTTCCTACCAAAGCCGTGATGGCAAAAGCGGTACAGGATATCATAACCAAGATCGGCACTACGGGCGATAAAAGCCGTAAGCTCGGATTTACCCCGGGGCCGTTGGCTTTTGACTATACCGATGAAGAACTCAAGCGTTTTATCAGAGAATCGTTTGAAATTGCGCGAGAGAAGAATGTCGCGGTTTCATTTCATATTGACGATTCCATGTTTTGGGGCAAACGCACGGCGTTGCTTGCCAATAACGCAAATAAAGAGTGGCTGGACTGGAACGGTACGCCCAACACCGGCAGACGGATTGATTGGGCGGAAACGCCGGTGAAATTTGCGCCGCAGATGTGCTTTAACAGCCCGGATATACAAAAAGAAGTGAAGCGCTTTGCAGGAGTGGTAGGACGAGAGATCAAAAAACAGGCCGACCCGCTGAAAGCAGACGGCAGAGAAGAGCTTTTTGCCGGCGTTATCGCGGGATGGGAGACACAGATTGGGAGAGACCTTGATACGGGTAAGTATTTGGGATATTGCGCGCTTACCAACAAAGGATTTAGCGCAAAGAATCCTCCCAAAGATATTGACCTTGAACGAGAAAAAATTGTGAGGGAATTTATTGAGCTGTGGGCAAAAGCCCTCATTGATGCCGGCATACCGCAAGAGAAGATCTATGCTCATACCGCGTTTGCCTCGCAGCAATCCTTTGAACAGATGAAGAAGAATGACCCCGCGCGATTTTCTATGACTTATTCGCAGGTCAATAACTTTGCGCCGTCCTCGGTATCCTTTAGCACGTACTACCAGCCCGGATTCAGCACCTATCCCCAGCCCGGGCTTTTGGATCAAATCAGTGAGGGGCTTTCCCAAAACAACAATCCTCCGTGGGCGTCTTCGGAAGGAACCGCGGTGGTGGGGGTGGCGATGGAAACGTATTTGGCCGGACTGGTTAACCACGGAGCGCCCATGGTAAACATCTTTGCATGGGGCGTGGGGCCGTATGTGCCGCAAAATCCATACCGTTATGCCACCGAACGCCCGGAGGCCGTTGCCGCCTACCGGAAATTCTTACGCGGAGGAACACTCAAGGAATGAACGGATTTCACACATGGATTCATTTTATTCAACAAAGCCCTTAAGAACGGTGATGTTAAAACCAAAATCAAAAAGACGCCGCGCGGCGTCTTTTTGATTTTGTGAGTTAAGTAAACTTTCGTGTTGCGTTTTTTCGCCGATTCCGCTCGACGAGGAGG
>CAYVMH010000094.1:0-2334 GCA_964452595.1 uncultured Candidatus Saccharibacteria bacterium | reverse complement strand
ATCTGCTCTCGGATCTTTTCTGCGGTTTTCGGAAGGAACGGTTGTATCAGTTTTCTGACCGCATCCACGATATAACATGCGTTTGCGACCACGCGGCTAAACTGATCCCGATCATCTTTGATAGTCCAGGGTTTTTTATCATTGATGTATTTATCTGCGAACGAGATAAGCTCCCAAGCATGGCCGAGCGATTCGTTCAGCCGGAACTCGTGAAGCGATTTTTCGTAGAGCGCGCGGACACGATCGATCTCGGTGCGAATTTCTTTCTCGATATCTCCCTCCCCGTGAACGGCAGTCGGACTCACTTTCTCTCCCAGTGTAGCCACTCGCGCCACTAAATTTCCCAATCCATTCGCCAGATCGCCGTTGTATCGCTGCTCAAATTTCTCGTAGCTGAAATCGCCGTCCTCGCCGGATGGGATCTCGCGGAGCAGATAGTAGCGCACAGGATCCGCGCCGTATTTTTCTACGAGCGCTTTCGGGGCTATGACATTGCCCAAGCTCTTGCTCATTTTTTTGTCGTTTACGGTGATGAATCCGTGGATGAGAATCTGTTTCGACAACGGCAATCCTGCGGACATGAGCATGGCCTGCCACATGGCGCTTTGCTGGCGGAGATTGTCTTTGCCTGCGATCTGCGTACCGGGCCAGAAATTTTGAAACTCTCCCTTGACGTCATCCGGCCATCCCAGAGTGGAAATATAATTGATCAGTGCGTCAAACCAGACATACATGACCTGCTCGTCATCATCAGGAACGGGCACGCCCCACGGCATTTTCGCTTTGATGCGCGAGATGCTAAAATCCTGCAGGCCATCCGCGACAAATCGCTTGATCTCATGGAAACGAAACGACGGCAACACAAAATCCGGATGCGCTTTGTAGAAGTCAAGCAGCGGCTGTTGGTATTTTGAGAACCGAAAAAAGTAATTCTCCTCGTCCAGCAATTCAAGTTTGAGATTGGGATGGATCGGGCACGCGCCGTCCGTTAATTCCGAATCTGTTTTCTCGAGCTCGCACCCGACACAGTACCTGATCCGGTAACTTTTTTTGTAGATGTCGCCGCGCGCCGCACACAGCCGCCAAAATTCCTGCGCCGCTTTTTTATGATCCGGATCGCTCGTCCGTATAAAATGAGTATAGCTCACATTGAGCAACGATTTCAGTTCACCAAACTTAGCGGCATATTCATCGACATATTCCTGCGGATTTTTGTTCTGTTCAATCGCCGTGCGATAAATCTTAACGCCATGTTCATCAGTGCCGGTATTGAAAATTACTTCGTCTCCGCGCGCCCGATGATATCGCGCAATCACGTCTGCCTTGATAATTTCCATGGCAAAACCAATATGCGGCTCGGCGTTGACATACGGAAGCGTGGTAGTTATGTAGAATTTTCCCATGTTACTCGGGCATGATGCCGCGTTTCTTTTTGTCCCAATCGTCTATGAATTCGGCGAGAATGGTGGTGAGGGGCACTGCGAGCAGGATACCGAGAATACCGGCAAGCCGGGCGCCGACAAGAAGCGCGATCACAACGATCAAGGGACTCAATCCCACAACCCGTCTCATGACGACCGGCACGATCACGTGGTTTTCCATCTGCTGTACCAGCAAGTACAGCAGTAGCGTCAGAAGACCAAGCACCGATGACTGTAGGAACGCCGTTGCAACCGCAGGGACTGCGGCCAGGATCGGCCCCGCGATCGGGATGATTTCAAAAAGTCCGGCAAGAAGCGCAAAGAGAAAGGCATGCTTTACTCCAAGAAATGTAAGACCAAAAAAGACGAATACGCCCACAACCGCTCCCAGCACCAACTGCGCGCGCAGCCATCTGCCAAGCTTGTGTTGGGACCGCTCCCATAAATTAAGCACATACGCCTCATATTTCAGGGGGCTTATCAGGCGCAAAAACGCTTCGATCCCCCTTTCTTGCGCCGCCAAATAAAATGAAAAGACGACGATGAGAATAAAAGAAAAAAGTCCGCCGAAAATGGTTGCGGCGATACCGAAAGGCCCTTCGCCGAATTCCCCCAAATATCCTGACGGGATTTGGAACAACGCATCGGTATTTTCGGTGAAAAAAGAAAAGAAAGGAAGAAATGAGGTTTGTTTCAATCCGGCAAGAATGTTGGTTTCAAGTTGCGGGTATGTTGTTGAGAGTAAGCGCAATTCTTCGCTTATGACCGGAAAGATGAGGTAGGAGAGCACAACGAAAACAACCACGATGACAAGGTAGACAAAAATCACGCCAAAGAGCCGCGGGACGCCTTGTCTTTTAAGCCATAGGATCGCCGGCTCAACCGCGGATGCGATAATGACCGCGCACATCAA
>CAYVMH010000093.1:0-2399 GCA_964452595.1 uncultured Candidatus Saccharibacteria bacterium | reverse complement strand
GGAGACGATTCTACGAGATCGCGAAAATCAAAGCTTGCCCAAATTCAAAACGGCCACTATCAGGTTATTCTTTCAACGGGACAATTCTTTGGCGAAGGCATCGATATTCGAGGTACAACATGTCTTGTGCTCGCATTTCCTTTTTCGTTTGAAGGCAAGCTCGTTCAATATATGGGCCGCCTGCGCGATATCGGAGCTCAAAAACTGATTATTGATTATAGGGACAAAAACATCCCATTTCTTGAGAAGCAATTTAAACAGCGTGTGCGGTACTACAAAAAATTGAAAGCTAAAATTACAGGGCTTGATTGATAGGAAAATTTTGCGTGATTTTCTGCGCGATCCTTGCGCGTTTCACATCTGATACATTTTTGTCATAGTTCTGAAACGCAAAAAACTCCCTTTCGGGAGTTTTTGCTCGCAACAAGCACATCTTCATCTTACCTCGTAATCCACCAGCGCGTCGGATTCGGCTTATCGATGAAGGAATGAAGCACGAGATGGGCGAAGGCATCCGCCAGATCATCGTATTTCTCAACGCCGAAATGCACGAGCTGCTGGATAAGCTGCTCCGCGCCTTTTCGGGGGAAAAGCACCTTGCCGGTCTTGATGTGGTGCGCGGTAAGCACGATGCGGCTCCGTTTGTCCTGGCTGCCCGGCCGCACGGCCTTTACCGTAAGGCCGTTTGTTTCCAATTGCTGGGGCAGCGCCTTCTGGTATCCCACATCTTCAACGATAAAGGTAGGAGGACAGAATTTGTTGACGTCCTTGTAGTTTTCGTTGAGCACTCTGCAAGTTTCCACCGTTTCCGGAAAATCCATCTTTTTGTTGACTATATTGGGCAGAATGTAGAGGACATATTCGCTTTCGGCCCAAACATCGTCTTTCTTTATTTCGTAGAGAATCCCCGGAACCATGGCGGTGTAACAGCCGGAATCTTCCTTGGATATGGCCGGGTCCACGCCGATGCGGATTTCCTGGTGCGATCTGACGCTTTGAGTTGGATCCACGAAAATAAAGTAGTACGGAGGAAGCTCGTCGTAATACTGTATCCATTCGCGATGAATTGCCTGCTCCTCGTCCGGGACGATATTCAGGAGATACTCTCTCTGCCAGGCAAATTCGTTGGCGGCTTTACGTTTTTCTTCCCCCACCTCTTTCATCGTCGGATATTTTCCAGGCCAGAGAATGGTTTCTCCCACGATGAGCGGATATGATTTGAAGATGCCGGCGATTCTGTCTTTCTCAATATCCTCTTTGAGCCGCATCATGAGCGAATCTTCGTGGAGGAGGTTTCCGACGATGACAAGCCGCGTTTCGCGGTCTCCGGCCGGAATTACTTCTCCGGTGAGCCATTGATATGTTTTGTTCCTGCCTTCCCTTGTCTTGGTCGAAGCCAAGTCCTCTATATCGTCTCCGATGATGAGATCCGGCCGGTGCTGGTTGTGCCGCAATCCTCTCATGCTCTGCTCCGAGGAAATTGCCGTTATCCGCGCGTTGAGCCGCGAGAACACCAGCGATGAGGCGCCCCACTCACTGCTTTCTTCCTTGAACGGGCCAAGATCGTTTTTGAGAAGCGTATTGCTTTCAAGCTCGCGCCGCAGATTCATCATGTGCTGTTTGGCCTGCGCTTGCGTTTGGCAGAGAATCAAGACGAATTTTTTCTGCTGTTTTCCCAATATCGCCCATACCGGGTACGAAGTTGTGAAGATGGTGGACTTTGCCGAGCCGCGGAATGCCACGATGAAGAGATTCCGGATGTCCTGTTCTTCGGACAAGTAGAACATCTCCCGTTGGAATGACGCTGTCGGGTACTGGACGTAATGAGCGAAGTAGAAGTGGAAGAACATGAAGTGGCTCTGCCTGGTAATCGCGGTGCGCACTCTGCGGTCGCGGAACATCCTTGCGGCAAGATCACGAGATAAGCCGTGGTTAGCGGACACTTCTTTCGCCTTACTTTTCTTTGTAGTTGTTTGGTTCATGATTTTGTTGGTTACTTTTACTAATACTGTCGCCGCTCTTTTCTGTACTTTGCGCCTCATTCACGGCGGAAATAGACGCAAGCCGCAAGGCCTCTTTGACGGTTTCTTCCTGCTCCGGCGTGAGTTCCTCCTGCGGCATCTGAAGCGATCCCTCTATTTGGATCCTCGTCTTGTACGATGGGTGGTGGTGCTTGAGCCAAAAGCTGATCGCCGGCCAGTTTTTGTCGCGGATGAGCGAGAGAACTTGCGATTCACTCAGATCACTGACGAGCATCCGGCCATCCTCGATCGCTTTTTCTGTCTCTTTTGCGAATTCGGCATCTTCGAACTTCCAGCGGTAGAAGGTCTGGCGCGATATGCCAGCCTTCTGACAGGCCGCCTCGACAATCGGCACTCTCTTGAGTTGGTCTAAGAGTT
>CAYVMH010000092.1:0-2400 GCA_964452595.1 uncultured Candidatus Saccharibacteria bacterium | reverse complement strand
AGATCATGCCTAGTCTCGTGGGCTCGGAGATGTGTATAAGAGACAGGCAAGATGTTTGACGCAACATGCTGGAATTGCGGAAAAGAAACCCAAGTGCCGTTTCAGCCAGACGGCAAGCGACCCGTATATTGTCTCAGTTGTTTCAAACAGATCGAGGAAGGAAAACTGATTCCGCTGCCGGATCGCATGCCGCAGGCACAGCCGGCCCGATTTGGCGCATCGCTCGGAGATATCGGGATTGAGTTTACTCAAGCTCACACGCCGCAGGCGCGCCCGAAGCGTACAGACATCGCTCCGCGACCGGCGGCTTTACCGCGAGCGCGAGAGGAAGAGAGCGTCATGCCAAGAGATTCGCATCCACGCCCAAGAGATGGCACGCGTAACCCGATACGGCGAAATGCTTTTTTCAGGCCGAATCGCCTCATAGATCGGCCTCTGGGTGCAGAAAAAATGAGCCGCCAGCCGGTTTTGCGTACCCTGCCAGGCTCAAAACCAATCTCGCTCTCAAGTTTGCAATCTCGCGAACAACAAAAAAAACCAGTTGGAGACGACAGCGGGAAAACCCCCGCATCGGGCAGTTTGCGGCCGAGCGTTGATCTCTCCGCATTGAAAAAAGCGCTTGCGGAAGCCCTGCAAGAGCGAGACATACGTACAAACCAGGAGTCGCCAGAAACGCCCAAAGAGCAGTCGGTTTCGGCATCTGATGGACATCAGGCAAAAGCGGGGACTCCTGTCCTTGCCGCAAAAGAGGAGCGGGTAATCAAACCGGGAGAAGCGGTGAAGTTTTAGAATCTACCTATGCCTTTAACACCCGTTCGGTGTACGCTCCGGTTTCGGTGTTGAGACGGATCACGTCGCCAGTATTGATGAAGAGCGGCACCTGGATGATGGCGCCGGTCTCGAGCGTCGCGGTTTTGGTGCCGGCATTGGAACGGTCACCCTGCACGCCAGGGGCGGCATCAGTAACCTCAAGTTCCACTTTGATTGGCAGTGTGATGCTCAAAAGTTTCTCGCCGAAAAATATCGCAGTTACCTCGGTATTGGGTTTCAACCATTTTACTTTATCACCAAGCGCATCCTTGGCAAGCGTATGGCGATTCTTCTTATTTGCCGGGTCGCTCAAGACATACTCATCGCGATGGCTATAGAGAAAAATGAGAGGTTTGCGCTCTATGTTTGCCTCCTCGAACGAATCGCTTGCTTGCAGGGTGACGTCGTATGTCTTGCCGGTGGTGATGTTTCTGATCTTGGCGCTTACCACGGCCTTGCGCTGCTGCATGCGCGAAAAGCTTGCGTCAAGCACTTCGTACGGCTCTCCGCCTTTCAGAAAGACAACGCCCTTTTTCAGATCGGTATAGGATAGCATGTGTGGATAACTCTGCCTTTGCTTCTCGCACGATTGTACGGTAAAATAAACGAAAGCGCAAGGCATATTCCCAAGTGATGTAATTCATCAAAGGTCGGAGGTTCATAAACTAATCTCAAATTCCCCATGTTTTTCAATCAAATAGGAGAAAGTCTTATCTATTCGTTTCAGCAGATGTGGACTTCGGTGTTCGCGATTCTTCCTTCGGTTATCGGAGCGATCATCTTGTTTGCGATCGGCATTGTTGTGGCAACGGCCATTGGAAAGGCGATTGAGCACATCCTGAAAGCGCTTCGCGTTGATCATGTGCTCTCGCAACTTGAGGCAGAAAGGATCTTGCAGCAGGCCGGGTTTAAGATGCAGGGCAGCGCATTCATCGGCGGATTGGTCAAGTGGTTTATCGTCGTGGTATTTCTGCTCGCATCGGTGAACATTCTCGGACTCACGCAAGTTTCGGAATTTCTTCGGGACGTACTGCTGTATCTCCCGAATGTCGCGATTGCCGCACTCATCCTTATCATCGCGAGTATACTTGCTGATGTGGCAGAGCGTATCGTGCGAGCGTCGGTTGACTCGGCCGGATACCGCGGCGCATTGGTGGGCTTGGTAGTGCGCTGGGCCATCTGGGTGTTCTCGTTCATTGCGGTCTTTCTGCAGCTTGGAGTCGCAACCGTGCTGATCCAGACCCTGCTCACCGGTATTATCGCAGCGCTTGCCCTCGCCTTCGGCCTCTCATTCGGCATCGGCGGCAAAGAAGTAGCCGCATCCATCCTCGGCCGCATCAGGGACGAGATTAAGAGGTAGTCCGCTGGTCGTGAGTAGCGTTGTTCCAGACTTAGTCTCCAAGGAGACTAAGTCTGGAACATAGAACATTTTGCTTGACAACCCCGCAACTGCGCGTATAATAGACAACAATGCGTACAGGAACACAATTTGGAGTAAAAAAGCGGCTCAAACAGAGGTGTTTTTCGCTCTTGTAAAATGGAGCGAGCATACGATTGGAAGGGAGCCGCCGCAAACGGCTCTTTTTGTTT
>CAYVMH010000091.1:0-2408 GCA_964452595.1 uncultured Candidatus Saccharibacteria bacterium | reverse complement strand
AAAGTTTTTTCAATATGCAGAAGAAAGAATATAAAAACAACTTTCCGATTTTTGACCACTGGGAAAAACGAGGCAAGCGATTGGTGTATTTAGATTCCGCGGCCATGGCGCAGATGCCGCAAGCGGCGATTGATGCGGTACGGCAACATGATGAAGAGGCGCATGCAAATGTGCATCGGGGGATTTATGCGCTGTCGGAGATGGCGACCGAGAAATATGAGCGGGCGCGGGAGACTGTGCGCTCGTTTCTCAATGCGCGATCAGCGAATGAGATTATTTTCACCCGCAACACAACCGAGAGCATCAATCTGGTTGCGTATGCGCTTGGAAAAAATATGCTTGGCAAGGGCGATCATATTCTGATTTCCCGCGCCGAGCATCACTCGAATATATTACCATGGCAGATGCTTGCCCAAGAAAAGGGAATCGTGCTGGATGTTGTTGATGTGGATGACGAAGGCAACGTCTCTCTTGCCGCGATTGGGCGGCTGATCACGTCTCGCACTCGGCTCGCGGCATTTTCTCATGTCTCGCACGTGCTCGGGACCATCAATCCGGTGGCGGATATGGGAAAGCTATTCCGCGAGCGCAATATTTTATTTCTGGTGGATGCCGCGCAAAGTGTGGGCCATCTGCCAATTGACATCGAAGACATCGGGTGCGATTTTCTCGCGTTTTCCGGACACAAAATGGGAGGGCCGACCGGCATTGGCGCACTCTACGGTCGTGAGGAATTGCTTGGACAAATGCCGCCGTTTCTGCGCGGCGGGGGCACGATCCAAGAAGTGTCTTTCGATCATACTGAATTTTGCGGGAGCCCTGCAAAGTTTGAGGGAGGCACGCCGAATGTAGGCGGAGCGGTTGGTCTTGGCGCGGCAATTGAATACATACGAAAAATCGGATTTGACGAGATCCGAAAAATTGATGAGGAATTGACGAATGAACTATTTTCCCGGCTTGGCAATATAGGCGGCATAAAAATCTTCGGTCCGCCCGATGCAGAAAATCGCGGCGGAGTTGTCAGCTTTACTATAGACGGCATCCATCCGCACGATCTTGCCACCATTCTTGACCGCGACAACGTCTGCATCCGAGCTGGCCATCACTGCGCCATGCCGCTTATGAAATACCTCGGCGTCTCCGCCACTTCGCGCGCCAGTTTTTGGGTGTACAATACGAAAGAAGATATCGAATGGCTTGCGGAGGGAATTGACAAGGGTATTGCAATTCTGAAAGGCGGAAATTAGTTTTAGACCAAAAAATCGCTTGTTAGGGCGATTTTTGGTGAACTTCAGCATAGTGAAGCCAGACTTGGTATCTGTCAGAAAGTATATGTTAACATTAAGATAATGTCAAGCGTTTTACTGTGGATAATTTTCAAAGCCGGTGGAGGGAGTTGCACCCTTGAAGTCCAGAATACCAAGTCTGGATTTACACTACGTCACCGGCTTGCGGTTAGTATATCACGAAAGGATTTTCCTCCAAGGTTCTATTCTCAAAAAACTTATCCCCACGAGGAATACCTTGCCAATCCCACCGCATTCAACGAGAAACATAAAAAGGGACCGCCCGGTTCTCCGAATCTTTTTGACGTTACTCCGGAAGTATGTGAGGAATTAGCCAAGATGGAAGTTCCTGTAGAGTATATTCGCAAACTTGGAGAACTCGATGCCGAAGCATTTGGACAAATTCTTGATTACGATCAAACACTGGATGGAAAAAGCGATACCGAGCTTCTTGCCGATCAAGCCCGTTTCTGGGGAGCAAAAGTTCTCCATGAACTTAAACGGGACTTTTCTAGGCAAAATAAACCTCATGAGCCCGGAGCTTTTGGATTTACGGCAGCCAATGTTTCAGAATCTCCAGAATACTATAGCGAACTCGTAAAAGGATGGAGTGCGGATTATCGGGGGACTCACGCTTACTATACTCGCAGATTGGGACGTCCCTATACCAGCATAATTGGTAAGGGGGTGCCGCGCAGAAGGGGTTGATGTATTGCTCAAAAAGTAATAAAAAAGCAATCTTTACCCTGCGACAAGCGTGGGGTATGATTGTTGTATGCCCGACGCGCTTTACTCCGAAAGGATTATGTCGCATTATTATCATCCGCGCCACTACGGGTTGTGGCCGGAATTTAGCGTGGAGCAGCGGTTCTCGAATCCGCTGTGCGGGGACGTGATCACGGTACGGCTGCGTTTTATTGACGACAAGGTCGCGGGAGTCTGTTTTGAGCACGAGGGGTGCGTGATTAGCAGGGCTGCGGCATCGCTTTTGTGTGAGGACATGCAAGGAAAGACCAAACAGGAGATACGGGAGCTTACCTATGCGCATGTGAACGAACTCTTAGGCATTGCGGTTATGCCTGCTCGGATAAAGTGTGCGATGCTCGGTCTTGAAGCGATTCA
>CAYVMH010000090.1:0-2454 GCA_964452595.1 uncultured Candidatus Saccharibacteria bacterium | reverse complement strand
TAGACCTGTTGCCTTATAATTTTCGTGACGAAATTTCCAGATTTCGAGCGAGGCGAAGGAAAAATTATGAAGCATATACGGCGTATATGTTGAATAATTTTTACAAAGCCGCAGCCGAAATCTGGAAATTGCAGTAGAAAAATTATAAGGCAACAGGTCTAATACGCTCAAACAGATGCCCCTCATGAGACCAGATATACAACAAGAGGTGCGGCGCGATGTAAAAGCGTGGCGCGCCCTCGCGGGTATTTGGCGCGGCAAAAAAATATCGGATCCCGTGGCGTGGCAAAAAAAAATCAGAAAAGAGTGGCAACGAATGCTGCCGTAATCTTTCATGTACGCGCTCGACACCAATATCCTAATCTACTACGTTGCGGGCGATGCCGATGTCCTTGCGTTCTTTCGCGCCAATGAAAACGCCGTCTTCTATCTCCCCTGCATCGTGATCGCCGAATTTCTCTCCTATCCTCTCATGGCGCCCGATATCGCGGAGAAATTTCATGATTTCGTACGCCAGACGATCGTCATTAATCTTGACTATGCCGTCGCGGTACGCGCCGCAGCGATACGACGGAAAACAAAACTCTCCCTCGCCGATGCAGTGATTGCCGCATCAAGCATCGCCACTCACGCCTCGCTGCTCACGCGGAATGTCCGCGATTTTAAAAAGGTAAACGGCCTCTCCATTTTTTCTTTATGACCTATTCCGCACACAACCAATACCTCATCCCGACGGTGATTGAAAAATCCCAGTTCGGGGAACGGGCTTATGACATCTATTCGCGGCTTCTCAAAGAGCGAATTATTTTTCTTGGCGGGCCTATTGTGGATCCGGTGGCAAACGCCGTCATTGCCCAGCTCCTTTTCCTGGAATCCGAGGATGAGAAAAAGGACATCAAGATATACGTCAATTCTCCGGGCGGGTCCGTATCTGCGGGTCTTGCGATCTACGATACCATGCAGTATGTCAAGCCCGACGTATCCACGATCTGCGTCGGCATTGCGGCATCCATGGGCGCCACGCTCCTTGCCGCCGGAGCAAAAGGAAAGCGGTTTGCGCTCCCCAACAGCGAGATACTGCTCCATCAGGTCATGGGCGGAGCCGAGGGGCAGGCGATAGAGATAGAAATCGCGGCGCGACAAATCCTGCGGGTGAAAGCCCGAATCAACAGTATTCTTGCTAAACACACGGGCCAGAAACTGGACAAAATAGAAAGCGACACTGACCGCGACTTCTGGATGGATACGGAGGAAGCAAAAAAATACGGACTCATTGACGAGATTATTAAGAGGGAAAATTCAAACGGCAAATGAACGCGCTCACCCTCACAAAAAAAATATACGGGGCATCCGGGAAGCCGCGCGGCTCATAGGAACGGATGAGAAAGAAATCCTTGAAAGAGCCGTGCTCTTTTATTTGGCAAGCATCAAGGCGACGCTTGATCTTGAAAAAGAGCTCAGGGCATGGGATACTTTGAGTGATGAGGCGCTTGCGCGCACGGATCGTTCGCTGAAATCACGCTCATGAAAAACAGGATAAATCGCCCCTTCAAGACATTCCTCGGAATTTGATGCGCGATACCAAAGCGAACCATCACAAACAAACGCAATAACAGGACTCCTGAGGGAGTCCTGTTTGTTGTTATGCGGAGACGCGCTCCGCATCCGGAACGAGTATGCCTTGGGGTGTTTGCCCGGGCGACGTCATATGCTCTAACCATGTGTTGAAGCCATCCAGACCGACTCCTCTGAAATGACGTTGGAGCAAGACACCCATCATAGGAAGAATCTCGTCAGGGCCGACAATTTTTGCCTGGTTCTCCCATTGTTTCCATCGAATCTGCTTCACGAGCAAACGCTGACCCTCCACTTTGACAGAACGCCAGTCATCTCTCCCAGAATACGGCACAACATCATACAAAATCAAAAAACAATCATACAGCCCGCCTCGTCGCTCATGAGCGTCAAACTCAAAATGGATCCGCTTTTTCGCACGTTGCGCCCCAACCGAATATCCATGAGGAATGACTACTTTCTGGAGAGCGAACTCCTGCTCAATCCGGAGACCGCCGTGAGAGAGCGACACCGTCAACACCGACGGGAGCGTTATCTTCGACTCTTTGGGGATACAACGGCATTCTTCGCACAAAAGCAGGGGTTTGTTAGTATCCACGCGTATTCCTCCTCTGATAAAGAACTCCGTTGATGGAACCGTCCTTGCACCAGAAATACTATCACGAAACATCAGGCGGCGCCTACTATTTACCAAAATTTTATAGCGGTCGCTATTTATTTTTGGTAAAGTAAGAATGGCTATCCTGATTCTATCAACATTGGCAGCAAATTCTGCCCCGTCATCTCGGGGGGTTTTTTAAGACCGAGGAGGGCGAGAACCGTGGGCGCCACGTCCGTGAGAATGCCGCCGATCTCACTTTTTACTTTTACCATATCAGC
>CAYVMH010000089.1:0-2491 GCA_964452595.1 uncultured Candidatus Saccharibacteria bacterium | reverse complement strand
CTTAGCATTTTGAGCGTCGTGGTCTTGCCCGCGCCATTGGGCCCGATAAACCCGACAAGCTCTCCCGCGTACAGTTCAAAAGAAATATCATCCACGGCCTTCACGGTCGTATAGTCTCTTTTGAAGAGGGCCTTCATGCTGCCCCGCAGCCCCTCCTCCTTTTTGTACACTCGATAGTGTTTGGTTACGTTTTTGAGCGTAATGATCGCTTCCATGATTTTAACTGCTCGCGGATGAATAGTATCGGATCATCCGGTTCCATATCAGGATCGCGGCGCACAAAAAGATCGCCGCGAGTCCCAGCCCCAAGAAAACGTATCGAAACTCAACCCCCCGCAATACGGTGCTCGACGGTACGCTCGATACGAACACGAGCGGCACAATAAAAAATAAAATGACCCGCAAACCGCCCCGGTACACATCGTGGGGATTTCGCGTGTACATATCTATGATCCGCTCACCCACCTGTTGAAATGCTGAGGAGTTGAGAAACCAAAAGGACAGAGCGGAGAACATGACGGCAATCGAGTACGCGATCACGAGGCCGCAGCAAAATATGATGATCCCGAAGAAAAGATCGGAAACCGAGATTGTCCGCCCGAGCTTCAGCGCCGCATAATACATGACGCCGATCCCAATCAGAGTTGAGGAGAGAGACGTGAAGTAGGGTTTGGACAGCGTCAGGCCGAACAAGGGATGCATGGGCTTCAAGAGAGTGATGTCCACATTGCCGTTTTTGATGTCTTCGGGCAGACGCGTAAGCCCGAACACGAACACCATGCCCCAGAGCAATCCGCCATACACGATATTGACGCCCGCCAAAAACAATACCTCATAATAGCTCCATCCGGCGATTTGGGTGATATGCCCGAAGAGCGCGTAGAAGAACACGACCAGTCCGATCTGGTATCCGAATTCTATGATCAACTCCCAAAAAAAGTTGGCGCGGTACGTTGTACTCTGGATCACGCTGTATGTGAGCAAGACGCGATACATCCTGATATATTTTCGAATCGTTTTAATATCCATACGCGTCGTATCGTCTAAGCCCGGCTCTCCACGCCAAAAAGCATAAAAGTGCGAGGGTTATCATCCAGAGGATTATATGCGAACCATCTGAAATAAGCTTCTCTGTGCCGCCGCTCTTACCAAGCACATAGGTAACGGGCACATAGTAAAAATATTGAAAGGGAAGGAGGCGCGCGACAGCGCCCAAGCCCTCGGGAAGGAAGTCCAGCGGAAAACTTGCGCCGCCCACAATTCCGAAGAGAATGATCTTCGTGTGTTTGAATGCCCACACATTATCTGTCCAAAACGCCCAAAATGCAATGCATAAGTCAAGTATAAAATGCAACAGAAAAGCGAGGATAGCGATGAACAGCGCGGAGAACAGCAACCCAGACGCAAAAAGCAGATAGCCTTTGACATAAAGAAATCCTAAGACAAGCGCGGTCAGAGAAAAAGTGACGATGAGGTATGTGATCTTTCCGGCAAGCGCCTCCATAAACGCCGCGACCCAAAACGTATAGGGCTTGAGGAGATAATTGGAAAATGTTCCCATGCGGATCTCTTTGGCAAGTTTTTCGGAAATGTCCACTTGGGTGATAAATCCAACCAAGGGAATGAGCACGAAGTAGATGATCGCCTGATAGAACGAGTATCCGGCGACATCCTCCTGCGTTCGGTATACCGCGATCCACAAAATGACCATGCTTGAGATGGAGACTAGCTCAAGCGTAAACATGCCGAGCAGATTGGAACGGTATTCCAAAGCGACAGAGAAATGGCTTGCGAACAGACTGATGTATTTTTTCATGACTATGCTTCTATGCTGTTTTGGGTTTCCGCGAATGTTTTTCAAGCCATGCGGCGATTGTTTCAACTGTTAACTTTTTTTCTACGGCTTTCAAGGCAAATTTTTCTATTTCACCCTCCCGCGCAGTAAAATCGTATCCGTTGCTCTCAAGAAAAATAATTGCGGCGGCCATGCCGGTTCTTTTATTTCCATCAAGAAAGGCATGATGCATGATGATGTCTCGAGCATATACCGCAGCTTTTAGGAAAATACTTGAGTAAAGTTCTTTACCAAAAACTATCTGCTGAGGAGCTTGCACAAAACTTAAGATGGCGTGGTGATCTCTCACGCCATGCATACCTCCGGTTTCATCAATAACTATCGAGTGGATAAGCAGAATTTGTTCAAGCGTTAAATAGTTCATGCGCTATTTCCGAGCAAGAGCTTCAAGGTCTTTTCGATATCTCGCAATAAAATTTATCGTCAATTGCGCAATATGAGCGTCTTGGGGCGATATTCTTTGAGCCGGTCGAACCGATACCATTTTCTGTTTTCGATCAACATCAACGCGCACTTCGTCTCCTATCTTGAGACCGAGCTCTTTGAGAGATTTTTTTGGAATCGTAACTGCGGCCGAAGAGCCGACTTTCAACAGTTTTTGTGTCATGAGAGTATGTTATAATTTTATTATAATAA
>CAYVMH010000088.1:0-2511 GCA_964452595.1 uncultured Candidatus Saccharibacteria bacterium | reverse complement strand
CTATACCCTCAGCTCCGAGAGTTGTGGTCTTGTGCAACTCGTTATACATACCTCGCAGACGGGACACCTGGCGTTCATCTATGACGCCGGTGATCACGGTCGAGGTTACCGGACTGCCATTGTCTGTATTACTCAATCGCACTGCTTTTTCAAGCCGATCTATTTCATCTCCCAACTCTTTTATGGTAGCAGATTTATTGATTTTATCCCATTCTTGAGGATCATAACTGCTCCTGAACCTAAAGTGTTCGACATTTCTTTGCGTGTAGTCAATTGATTGCTGCGCGACAATGCCCGGAGCCGGTTCTTGCGGCGGAAGCGCAGTTGATGGCTTTGGCTGGTCGGGAAGCACCATCCCTTTTTTATAATCCGCATAAGTTGGCTGCTGGCTCACTCGCGGGCGTAATGGGTGCATGGCGCGCACGTTTTCATCAAATTCAATGCGCACGTTTTTAATGCTCGCAGGGTCCGTGTGTGCGGGGTCAAAACCGACCATTCTTAATCTGCCTCCGGTCTGCAGGCGGCGCATCATATCATCAATATTGGTATACCCATACTTTTTCATCTCCACGATCATGCGGGGATCCTGCGCCAATCGCGCTTTATTGTTTTCCCAAATCTGCGAGGCAAAAGTTCCTGCTTTTGGTTTTGGAATCCCTTTGCCGACCATAGCGTCAATCATGGCTCCTTGGGGGCCTCGTGTCTTAATATCAAGCAACTCACCGTCTGCCGCTGCCCTAGCCCCGCTCGGAGCAGGCGCTGCTTCGGGCGCAGGCGTTGTCGGTCTGACCGTCTTAACCGGAGGCGATCCTGGCGGCTGGGGTTCTGAAACTACCGCTGAAGGCTCTGCGGTCTTGATCCCAAAAAGATCCTCCCGAATGCTTTGCAATACCTCCCACGGATGCGCCAATCTATAACCCAGTCCTTTTGGCACATAAGCATCTGGAGCTGGAGTTGGCGCTGGCGCAGGCGTTGTCGGTCTGACCGTCTCAACCGGAGGCGATCCTGGCGGCGGAGTTTCCGGCAGAGTTGATGGCGTGGGAGGAGTGTGGGGTGGTGTGAGCTTTATCCCCTTTTGCCCAAGATACGAATCTGGACTTAATCCTTTTGGACTTCCGCCAAGACCTGCTGCCGCATCTGTGGCTTTTGGCATAGCAAATCCTACCGCCACGCCGGCGACAACACCAACTCCGACATTAACGCCCATTCGTTTCCACCACTGTTTGCCCTTGAGTTTTTCCATGGCCCGCTCGTTTTCTTGAGCGGTCTTTTGCATATCTTGGGCGATGGCAAGCCACGTCCGCGCCGTATCAACGGCCTCGCCAGCTTTTTGCGCATGAACGGATCGCAGTTCGGCCTGTTGCCTCGCATATTTTTTTTCTGCCCGGGGGATCATAATTGACCGCAGAAATCCGGCGAGCGGGAATGCCGCAGCGCTTCTTGCTATCCGTGATCCTGCATACGCCCCGGCGCCCATTTCGGTGAGCAATAAACTTTGTCCCGCAAGTAAAGGAATTGACGGCGCAAGGAAAAATACTCCGGCTGTAGCGACTCCCGCGGATATGGACGAGCCGATCACCACTTTCTTCCACGTTGGGAGCGTTTGGTAATTATGCCAAAATGTTTCAAGTGTTTTTCGGAACCTTGTTTTTTCTTTTTGGTCAGCATATTCCAAGAGCTGCTCGCGTTTCATTTTTTCAAAGTCAGCATCAACGCCAGTCATAACATTCAGTAAGCTCACACCCGTGTGTTTTTTGAGAATGGCTTGTTCTTCGGCGCTCGCTCCGGCGCCGATAGCGTTGTCTTCAAAAATCTTTCGGCCAAGCTCCGCGTAAAATTCGCGCGATGCAGTCTTGTGCGCATTGTCCGCCATTGGGTCAAGAAACGGCTGACATTCGGCTCGCAAATGGGTCAGACGGAGTGTAAGCAGATCATTCTGCGCGCCGGTCGGATCAGGCGGCATGGTGCGCGCTCCAAGATATTTTGCAAGCGCATCATATTCGTTGTCCTCAATTACCCCCTCCATGTCGCGGAGCATCTCCCTGCGCTTCTCCTGGGAAAATCCCTTCTTGGTGCCGCCTTTATCGTCTCCCAAGATGACTGCGATATTTCGCATCCGGAGGTCTTTTTGTCGCGCCATAATAAACCTTTCCGCCTTTTGCTTCATCTCCGGCGAGACGTCCCGCTCCAAATCATAATTTTCCGGCATGGGGCCGGTAGCGCCGGGATTGAGCGCGCGCCAGACGGTTTCGCGGATTTTTGCGTTGTAAGGCGCAACTAACACCCCTTCCCTTGTTGCGGGTAGCGTTATCTCGCTTGGTTCAATCTCTCTCGGCCCCGCTGCAGGAGTCGATGTGGGTTCGGGAGATGCGGGTGATGACGGCAACAGTATGTCGCCCGGATCGATTTCTCTCATAATGTTTCGACTAAAATAAAACACCAAAGCCCATCATGCATGAGTTTTGGTGTTGAATGAATAGTTGCCACGTAACAATTTCATACTCTTTCTAA
>CAYVMH010000087.1:0-2527 GCA_964452595.1 uncultured Candidatus Saccharibacteria bacterium | reverse complement strand
CTCTCGAGCCCGCGGATACGATCAAAATCACTGTCAAGATCCCGCCGAGAAATGGACTTCGAAAACTCGCGGTCAAAAGCCTCAAATTTCGCGTATTCGCGTGCCGCCATTTGATATCGGCTTTCGAGATCTGTTGACAAGAGCACAACACTCTTGAGACGTTCTTCATATCCGACAAGCGTCTGCGGTAAAAGATTGTTGTAGCAGTTGACGACGGTTTCGTTGATTTCTCGCGGCGTGCGGCCACATTGCATACGCACATAGTTTGCAAAACGTTCGAACCCGTTTTTGTTGAGGCGTCGCGTCGCTTTCATAAGTCCCCATGTTAAGAGAATGCGGAGAACAAGCTCATGATGGTTCCAACACCCGCGCAAGAAGTCAAAATCTATATATAGTGAACTTTGTTGCACATGACATACGAGGTTTCCGTCAAAATCGCGGAGTGTGCGATAGCCAAAGGAAGTTTCGTATAAAGGTGCTTCGAGACACGAAATACGTTCCTGAAAAGGAGAGTCGAAAACGCTCGTGAGATTTCCATATATTGCGCCATGATCTGTCAACATGCGCTCGTGAAAGAAGTGCACGGCAACTGCTGCTGCTGCTACTCGTGGCACAAATACCCTTGGCTTAGGCTGGAAATCCGGCCAATCTGCAATGATATCGGTATCCCATATATTGGCAAACTCTTCAAGAAGCGGCTTGAACTTTGAAAGGGGCACATAGGCCCCATCGGTCTCTGCAAAGTCTTCCGGCGCACGGCCGATTGTAACGCGGCCCATACTATTCCTTTCGTGTTTAAACGGTCTATATCATTGTGAAGAGCAATGTATTGCACCATATGCTGGTTGCAAAATAGCACGAAAGTGGAAAATAGCAAACGGGCAATGCTGTGTTTCCACCGCGTTGCCCGTTTTTCCTTACTATTACCAAATAAGCTCGACTGGAGTATCGGCATCCACGAGCCGACAGTCAAAAGCAGACTCTATCGATTTGATCAGTTTTTTCATCTTTTTCTCACTTGCCGTCAGTTGGACAAACGGGCCAAACAGCGTCGGTGTCAGAAATTCGACTTGAGGAAAACGTTCTTGGATACTATTGCTGAATCCCTGTACTCTTTGTTCCAATAGTTTCACAACTTCGCCTCGGGTCAATTCGGGAGAAGAAGGAACATCTTCATATTTCTTATGAACAAAATACCGCTTCGTTACCTGCTGTACCTTACTCAATGATGTGCCCCCTTTGATTTAAACCCCATGACATGATCATGCTAGTGACAAACATATACCTAAATATCTGAAATGTCCAAAAAATTCTTTCCGGTCTTGTGGGATTGAACAGACAATATGCACATTTCAAACATCGGTTGAGGCAAGCTGTCCATGTTATACCAACCCCACGACTCTGATCGGTCGGGTTCAAGTACTTTCGGCTCGCCACCCTTCCAATCAGCCACAAGACCGATGTGTGCATAGTGCTTTGGAGCATATTTCGTTACATTTGCCACATATTGAAAACGAATATTTTCAATTTCAATTCCGCATTCTTCGCTCACTTCGCGTCGAGCGCAGTCCGCAAATGATTCCATGTATTCCAAATGTCCGCCTGGAAATGCGAACTCGCCCTCGCCATGCGAGCCCCTGCGTTTGGCGAGCAAAATTTTTCCGTTTTTCAAAATCATTACCCCGACACCGGCTTTCGGACGCTCTGCCTGTTGGTTTTCTTTCCGCTCAAATTGAATAACCTGAAAACCGTATTTTTCAACTTCTCCCGGCGGCCAAAAAGGTTGTCCTTTGGTTTTGAAAATATACGTGGCGACAACCTCAATTTTTCTTCCGGTGTATTCCTTCTTCTCCGCATCCCATTCTTCCAAAACTAAAACATCGTCTTCGTGTACCTCAAAATCGCCGAGGCGCAGCTCAAACTTTTTTGTGCCGGAAAGAATTTTCTCAAAGTATTCCGGCCAAACTTTTTTGTGAATGATTGACATAATTCTTGTACAAACCCCTTTCCGAGTTCGATTCTCCCTACCCTGCTACAAAAATACAGTCGTCAAATGCTGCCGCATATGCCTCCTTATTTTTGTGCGGGTAGGGAGAATCGAACTCCCGTCTACTGCTTGGAAGGCAGTCATTCTACCACTAAACCATACCCGCGATTTGTATCGCTATACTAACAAACACGACACCTATTCGCTAGTGTTTAGGCGCTCGGCACTCTGTTGATATACAATACAACGTATGACGCCGCGCAATCAAAATCAAATCAACTGGGGGGCCACTTTGCTCTATCTTCTCATTTTTATATCTTTCATTGTCCTCATCCTCGCCTTAAATAACACCTCGCAAGATATTCCCTTTCAGGAAAAAATGGAAACGGTCGAAGAGCCGGCTACACAAACAGAGATAATAGAAAGTAGCCCCATCGAACCAGCTACCGCACTGCCGCAGGATTCCACAGCGAAAGAAACACGAGAAGCCACGGCAGAAAAGCCAAAGCATATTGTGCCTCTACCACCCGCTGTCGGAGA
>CAYVMH010000086.1:0-2575 GCA_964452595.1 uncultured Candidatus Saccharibacteria bacterium | reverse complement strand
GGGACTGACGATATTGATCTTGTCGTGCTCAATCGCGCACCCGCAAGCATTGCCGATGAGGCCATTCGCGGCGAGCGCATCGTGATAAAAAACCATGGTTTGTGGCTCCGGTTTATGTTGCTTATCACGAAACTCGCGGAGGAGTATCGCATATTCGCAAAAGAGTACTATGAGATTGCGCAGCGTTCAAGATCGTTGACCCCAAGCGATGCGTATCGTCTGGAAAGGAACATAATCTACCTTCAGGAACAGCAGCAATTGTATGAGTACTATGCCCAATTTACTCAAGAACAATACGAAAATGACGGGCATAAACGCAATGATATTGAAAAGTGGGTTGAGAATATCATGAACGCGGTAATTGACGTGTCGCAGATTATTATGGCAAGCGAACATCGGGCAATGCCCATGGCATATCGCGAATCAGTTGAACGATCGGCCCTTGCATTGCACGTTCCGGAAGAGTCCGCGCGCACGCTGGAAAAATGGGTGCGTCTGCGCAATGTCCTTGCCCACGAATACCTGGACATTAAATGGAAACGCATCAGTGATTTTATACACACCAGTGATCTTCCTATCGGTGCATTCATAGATGCCGCCAAGAAGTTCCTTGAAGAAACATTGTCTGGTAAGTCTGGTAAATAGGCATATATGAATACAAACAAAACGGATTATGCGATTGGCGGGTTGGTGGGTTTCTTTGCGGGGATGTTTCTCATCCCCGTTCTCATTAATCTTGGCCAAAGCCGCGCGATTTTGAAGAGTTATCCGGTTCTCATGCTTGCGCCGTGGATCATAGCAAGCGCGATCGTGTTCGGTATATGGCTTGGAAAATTCCTCGCGCGTTTTCTTCCGTTTTTTAACCAGTTGAGCAAATTCGGCGCCATCGGTATTTTCAACACCTCGATTGATTTTGGCATTCTGAATCTTTTCAGTTTGGTGACGGGCGCAACCACCGGCATTATCATCGGCGGATTCAACATCCCGGGCCAAATACTTGCGGTCACCAACAGCTATCTGTGGAACAAATACTGGGTTTTTAGATCAAGCGGCCAGCATCGGCAGGAGCAAGATCTCGTAAAATTTCTTGCGGTTACCATTACTGGCTTGATCCTCAACAGCGCGCTCGTCGTGATCGCGACCACATACGTCACCCCGCCATTCGACCTGTCCGGCGCCGCGTGGCTCAATGTTGCCAAAATCTTCATCACGCTCTTCACCCTGATCTGGAATTTTCTCGGATATAAGTTTTTTGTGTTTGTGAGAAACGGTGGAGCAAAAGCTGCCCAATCCTGAGGGACTTTTGACAAAACTTCTCTAGCGTCGTATTCTATTTCTCAAGTAAAGACGATCCAAAAAGGAGGGTTTTTATGTTTCGTCTGGAAACGAGATTATTCCCCGCTCTTTTATTGACGTGTTTTCTTGCAGGCCTTCCGTACGGATATTGGATCATGGGCCAATCCTTTCACGAGGACAAAAAACTTCACGATCTTATGTTGCAAGCCGATGCCGTGCATATTGTCTTCGTCCATGGAGAGCTTCCTCCTCCTGTTTCTGTGGTAGTGGAAGCGCCAAGCGGCAACTCAATGATGGCTATGGCGATCATGTATTATGCCAATGAGCAATGGAAACGGTGGCTTCAGAAGAAAATATGGCTTGACAGCATCAAGCACCTGCAATGTCCCCAAGACGGCAGAGCTTTGCCCGGTTCTATGATCTGTTATGATCTGAATTTACTCAAGCCCCCCGCAGAATAATTAGGACGCCTCGCGCGTCTTTTGCTTTTTTCCAGGCGTTCGTTGCTATAAAAAATCCCGGACAGGCAAAACCCGTCCGGGAGCTCATAACATATCTATGGCCTCACCAGCGCCTCATGCGCCCGCTGTGTTGCTTTGTTAAAGCGCATGCCAAGACGCAGTCCCATTCCGGCAAGGATTTCTTTAACTTCTTTGAGGCTTTTTCTTCCGAGCCATCTAGTCTTCAATAAATCTCTCTCATTTTTTTGAACAAGTTCCCACACGGTCTTGATATTGGCATTCTTGAGGCCGTTGTGGGCACGGACACTCAACCCTAGCTCGTCAATTGCCCTACCTAACCCTTGCCACTGCTGTGCATCGGTGTGGTCAATAAGCGTCAGCCCGTGTTCCATTATCTGTTTCTGCTGCTCTTTTTCCTGCTCAATCAGTTTTCGGGACTCCTGTTCCCGTCTGGCTTGCGCCCGCTGGCGAAGACTCCCCTCGAGCAGTTGCGTCGCTGACTCCAGCAGCGGTTGCAGGGAGAAGATGCCCAAACGCCTCAGCTTTCTCAACGCAGTCAGCTGTATCTGCCGCGCCCGTTCTATGGCGATATTGAAACGTTGTCCCAGTTGCTGAAAGGTTTCCGGTTTTGCTTCCACGTCCTCGAGACAAAAACGGAGTTTGAGGATATCCTGCTCTCTTTGCGTCAGCGTTGCGATCATCTCGTCCACCATCTGTATGATGAGATCGGCGGTCTCACCTCTCCAGCTCGGTTTTGTCCAAGTCATTTCTTCCGCAAGATACGCGGCCAACACGCAGTCGCGGAGTGTCTCAAAAGA
>CAYVMH010000085.1:0-2602 GCA_964452595.1 uncultured Candidatus Saccharibacteria bacterium | reverse complement strand
GTTTGCTCCAAATAACCAGTCAAACCCCTACGGACATTATCCAGGAGAAAAAGGCGGATCTCTTCAAATAATCTTGCGGTAAATCTTCGTGCTGCCACGGTATTCTCCTATAGCTGTGGTTGTGAATATAAACGGATAGACTCTTGGATGCCGCGCACTAGCGCGATGATATCTTTTTCAACGCCGTGAGTCGGAATCTCGCATCGCGCGAAACCGTGTCGATCCGTCGGCGTATCTAATTGATACACCATCCGCGGGTCGTCCTTGTCCATAATATAGACGGGTTCACCCGCGACAGGGTTTTCGTTTCCATCAAGGACAAGAAGGACTACGAGGGACTTATCCTTCTCCGCCCGCGTAAATGGTTTTACGCTTTGTGGTTTTGGCGCGGTTCCTTCCCAGCGCACAACTTTGCCGTGTCGGCGGGTTGCGTCTTTTATTGGCTGCACTTCAATTTTAACAGTGAGCGTGCCGGCCGGGACCAAAACCTCGTGAGGCGCGGTCCTACCATCTTCCTCTGTTTGAGCCTCGTGAACTTTGATGTCATTCACGAAAACCTCAATGAGCTGCCCTGCTGTCGGATTGCCTCTGCCTCTTTGGGCGAGTCCCCACACATCAGTTTTCCATCCTCCGTCCGCGGTTCGCATGGGTGGACTATTGTCTACTGCGACCGAAACATTCAGCTCTGCCATGTTACCATTCTCTCCAGTGAAGGTGAAAACAAACAACTATCTAAATTGTCAAAGAAACTACGATAAGAACATTATACACCGCCCGCTATAAAAAGTCAATATCGTGGGGGAGGGGCGCGGAATATGCCCATAGATATGGGGAAATCCGGGTTTTGCGTAATCGGCGGATACACGAATGATTGACAGGGATATGCGGAGGATTTAGTATGCGATATATGGAAAATATTATTATTGATGCAAATATCAGGCATGGGAAGCCAGTGATCAGGGGTACGCGCCTTACCGTAGAAGAGGTGTTAGGAGCGCTTGCCGGTGGCATGACCTATAACGAGGTGGAACGAGAATATGGAGTTGGCCGCGATGGTATTCTTGCGGCGATTCGCTATGCGACCGCATGGTTTCGCGGGGAGGAGGTGCGATCTATGGATGGGGAACAAGTGCCGATATGAAGTTTGTTCTGGATGCGAATATGCCGTATTCAACGAAGGCGATATTTTCTTCCGTTGATACGGTTATCTGTAAGATTTACTCGCGTTGTTCACACTTTTCTTAGTCGTTGACGCCAAAGCAAATAGTGGATGTTTTGAAAAAGTGACATGACTTATACGGAAAATATCCCTTTAGTGTCGGAAATTTTGACCCGCGGGGTGGAGGATATTATTACGCGCGAGGAGGCGGATCGGATGCTGGCGTCCGGGAAAAAACTGCGCATCAAGCTCGGGATTGACGCGACCTCGCCGGATTTGCACATCGGCCACGCCGTGCCCCTGTGGAAGATCCGCGCCCTGCAGGAAGCCGGGCATAAAGCCGTGATTATTTTGGGCGAGTTCACGACGCGCATCGGCGACCCGACGGGCAAAGACGCGACGCGCCCGGTTTTGGCGCCGGTCGTGATTCGGCGCAATGTCGCGGCGCTCAAAAAACAACTGGGTATGATTTTACTGACGGATGCGGCGCATTTTGAATTTCGCAGCAACGCCGAATGGCACGGCAACATGAGCGAATGGGATTTTTTGAATCTCTGCGCGATGGTCACGCATAGCCGGCTCATTGAGCGCGATATGTTTCAGGAGCGAATGCGTCGGGGAAAAGAAATCGCGATGACGGAACTCCTATACCCGCTTTTACAAGGCTACGATTCGGTCGCGATAAAAAGCGACATGACAGTCATCGGATCAGACCAGTTGTTCAACGAGCACTTCGGCAGATTTTTTCAGGAGAAATTCGGGCAGCATCCGCAGGCGATCGTAATGTTGAAGATATTGCCCGGACTCGACGGCGGGGCAAAAATGTCAAAGTCGCTCGGCAATTACATCGCGCTCAATGACGCGCCGCAGGATAAATTCGGGAAAGCAATGCGGTTGATTGACGATCTGATCGTGTCGTATCTTGAGGTCTATACGGATGTGCCAAGGGAAGAGATTGAGCGGGTGGGGCGGGAGCTCGGCGCGGGCGGCAATCCGCGCGACGCAAAGCTTTTTCTTGCCGAAGCGCTGGTGCGCCGGTACCACGGCGCGTCTGCCGCGAAAAAAGAGCGAGAACGGTTTGTCACGGTGTTCTTGGAGCGGCGCATGCCGGATGAGATGCCGGAGGTTACTCTGACTCTGGAGGAATTAAAGGAAAAAGAATGGCGTCCCGTTGATCTGCTGATGCGCCTTGATTTCGCGCTCTCCAAGGGAAGCGCCCGCCGGCTCATCATGCAGAAAGCCGTGGAGATAGACGGCGCGGTGGTCGGCGGTGAATTGATTGCGGTAAAAAGGGGCATGGTGGTGCGCGTGGGCAAGCGGCGGTTTGTACGGATCATATAGGCACCTACTCTCATTCTGATACGATCGTATCAGAATGAGAGTAGGGTGAGTTAAGTAAACTTTCGTGTTGCGCCTGACATATGAAAAAGCCCGCAGATGCGG
>CAYVMH010000084.1:0-2612 GCA_964452595.1 uncultured Candidatus Saccharibacteria bacterium | reverse complement strand
GATGGGTGTCCGAATGGTTGGTCACGTCAATGAATCCGGGGGTCACGAACCTATCAGACGCATCAATGGCAAATACGCCGACCGATTCTTGGAGTTTCCCGATTGCCGCGATCCTGCCATTCTTGATGCCAACATCCCCCACCTCGGGCTCGCGTCCGGTTCCGTCAAGAATTGTTCCCGATGTGATGAGAATATCGTAGGTCATTGCTCCTGTTGGTCCAACCTTATGTTAGAAGGCCACTTTAACCGGCTCTTGCGCCGCGTCATTATCCGCAAGATCGAAAAGTTCCTTTTGGGTAAAACCAAATATGGCTGCGACGAGGTTTGAAGGAAATGACTCGATCGTGATGTTGTAGTCGCGGACGTTGCCGTTGTAGAACCGCCGCGCGGCCTGAATCTTGTTTTCTGTGTCCGCAAGCTCCCGTTGCAGATCGAGAAAATTGGCGTTCGCTTTGAGATCCGGATAATTTTCCGAAACGGCAAAAAGCGTCTTGAGCGTATTGGTCAGCATGTTTTCCGCACGCGTGTGCTCCCCTGGCGTATGGGCGCCCATGGCTTGCGTGCGCGCCTGTGTCACGCTGTCGAGCGTCTCGCGCTCATGCGTAGCGTAGCCTTTCACGGTCTCGATGATATTGGGTATCAGGTCGTACCGCCGTTTCAGCTGCACCTCGATGTCAGACCACGCCTCCGCGATCCTGTTTCTCCCGCTTATGAAGCGGTTATAGGCGAATATGAACCAGACCACCACGAGTCCGGCAATCACAAGAAGTATATAGGGTAACGTAAAGATGTTCATACGTCTATGATACAACAAAAAACCAGCGTTGCAAGGGGGGCGTTTTTCTGTTAGTCTTATCTTACTATGCGCCTGACTCCGGACAAGAGACTGCATTCCCGGGAGCACGTGCTTGCCGAAGATCTTTCCCGGATGCTGTGTGAGCCAAAACGATTTGCCGCGTATCTGGGCATTGCGATACGCTACCGCGAATCAGATCTCCGGGCGCTTGCGCGCTACGTGCTCGAGAAAAAGAATCTGCCGCCCGAAGCTCGCGGGAAATATTTTTTCGCTTCGCTCAAGGGGCTTATCAAAAAGCCAAAACATGGAAGAAAAAAACCCCAACATAAAAGAAATCATCAAAGAGTCGGCGCAAGAACCCACAAGCACGCTCCGTACAAAAGCCGCTGACGTGCCGGTTGCGGATATTGCGAGTCCGCGCATTCGTAAGCTGATCGAGGCCATGAAAGAAACACTGCGCCATACGCCGGATGGTGTTGGCTTGGCGGCGCCGCAGGTCGGCGAATCGCTGCGGATTTTTATTGTGTCGGAAGAAGCCGAGGAGATCGATCGCGCGGAAAAGGAGGGATGGGAGCGGCGCAAAACGGCAAGTCTTGAGAAAAAGGAGAAAGAACCCTATGAGAAGCGCCCGTGGAAGTACTATGTTTTCGTGAATCCGGTGGTCAAGAAAGTATCGCGTAAAATGCTTGAGAGCGCCGAGGGTTGTCTTTCGGTGCCAAAAAAATACGGCCTGGTTATGCGCCACGAGAAGATCATAGTCGAGGCGCGCGACGAGCAGGGAAAAAAAATCACCCGCGGCAGCTCTCGCTTTTTCGCCCGGGTGATGCAGCACGAATTGGACCACTTGGACGGAGTATTGTTTGTGGACAAAGTAAAACAGCTTATAGATGGAGAAAAATCTGACAGCGGGTAGCCACCCCTCAATCCTGTTCTTCGGTACTCCGGAGTTCGCGCTTCCGGCGCTTGATGCGCTGATCGCCGAGAAATACGACATGGTCGGCGTCGTCACCAACCCAGACGAGCTATTTGGAAGAAAACAGATCCTCACTCCCCCGCCGGTCAAAGTGCTTGCCGAAAAATATTCCCTTTCAATTTTCCAGCCGGAAAAATTGAAGCGCGAATTGTGGGATCGCGAAATTCCGACCGCTGATCTTTTTGTCGTTGCCGCGTACGGGAAGATCATACCCAAATCAATTCTTGAAATTCCCACATACGGTACGCTCAATATCCATCCCTCGCTGCTTCCCCGCTGGCGCGGCGCATCCCCGATCCAATCCGCGATTCTTGCCGGGGATGAGGATACCGGCGTTACGATCATGCTGGTTGACAAACAGATGGATCACGGTCCTATCGTAGCGCACGAGACCCTGCATATCGGCGATCGAAAATATACCTATCTGGAGTTGCACGATCAACTTGCCCAAAGGGGTGCCAAACTTTTGATTGAGGCCATTCCTCCATGGGTGAGTGGTGCGATCACGCCGACTCCGCAGGATGATACCAAAGCCACCTACTGTGCCATGCTTCAAAAAGAGGATGGCCGCATAGACTGGAAAAAATCCGCCGAAGAAATAGAGCGCATGGCGCGGGCATATAATCCGTGGCCAAGCACATGGACTACGTGGTCGGCTCCGGATCGAATCTACCGGATTCGTATTGACAAGGCGGATCTGATACTCGATGGTCTCCCCATCGGTTCTCCCGGCCTCGTATGGCAAAAAGAAAAAGCCCTGCTCGTACAAACGGGCATGGGCAGTATTGAGATCGGACGCGCAACGCTCGAAGGAAAAAAACCTATGAGCGGAGCAGAACTGCT
>CAYVMH010000083.1:0-2646 GCA_964452595.1 uncultured Candidatus Saccharibacteria bacterium | reverse complement strand
GCCCCCAGTATCGCTGGCGCGATATGAGCCAGTCGCGGAGATGGTATTGCGCCACGCGCCTCCCGTGGGCGAATTTCGTAATGGCCCATCTGGCCTTTTCCGAATCCATGCCGGTAAACGGGCCTGAATCCTTCAAAATTCCTTCACCCGTGTATGCGCGCGCGCCGTCAAAAATCGCAAGTGCCCAGCGATGGCTATCCGCCGTCAAAAATTTCTCCATTTCTTGCTTCGAGAGCCAGACAATATCATGATTTTTCTGTTCTGCTGCTGAGATTGCTTCATGCGCCCCGTCTTGCAACTCAAAGCAGAGAACCCGCGCGTGTCCGAAACGGTTCACCTGCTTTGGTATGTGATACCACTTGCCGTGTACCATGCCAAAATCCGCGACAAGTTTCGGATGCAGAAATCCGGTCTCTTCCCGAATCTCCATCTTCGCGGCCTCTTCCGGGGTCTGTCCCTGCTCGACACCCCCAGTGATCAAAGTCTGCCAGGCAACGGTCTTCCACCTGAGTCCGATGTATTTGTCCTCCGACCAGTGCTTGACGATCGCGATGATCGCATCGCGGTGGTTAAACGGAAGACCTTCCCGTACGATACCGGGTTCGGTCGTCTGTATGAATACTGGCTCGATCACCTGTCGATTCGCAATACGGTATTTCTTCGCAAACTCAAAATCGCGCTCGTCGTGCGCCGGCACCGCCATGATGGCGCCCGTGCCGTAGCCGCCAAGCACATAATCAGCGACAAAAATCGGGATCTCTTCGTTGTTCGCCGGATTAATCGCTTTGATGCCTTTCACCTCGACACCTGTCTTTTCTTTTCCTTCCGCGATACGTTCGGCCTCCGCTTTTGCTTGAGTTTTTTGAACGTATGCTTCAACTTCTTTGAAATTTGAAATTTGAAATTTGAAATTCTTGATCAACTCATGCTCCGGCGCCACCACCAGATACGTCGCCCCGAAAAGCGTATCCGGACGAGTGGTAAAGACCTCAATCTGATTGAAGTTCGACTTCATTCTTTGGATGGGGAAATGTATCATCGCCCCTTCGGACTTCCCGATCCAGTTTTTCTGCGCAATCTTCACCCGATCTGACCAGTCGAGTTTCTCAAGATTTTTCAGCAGGCGATCCGCGTATTTCGTGATGCGGAAAAACCATTGTTCTAGATCTTTTTTGACAACGATTGCCCCGCACCGCTCGCATGCGCCACTGATCACCTGCTCATCCGCAAGCACGGTCTTGCATGACGGACACCAATTTACCTCGGCTTTTTTGCGATATGCGAGACCCCGCTTGAACATTTGCGTAAAAATCCACTGTGTCCATTTGTAGTATTTCGGGTCATTGGTTTCAAGCCGTTTGTTCCACGCAAACCCGTTGCCCATCACGGCAAGCTGGCGGTAGAAACTTTTTTCTAAAATCGCGGCCTGCCTCATTGGGTGCCGTCCGGTTTGGAGCGCATAGTTTTCCGAATGAATGCCGAACGCATCAAGTCCAATCGGCTCGAATACATCGTATCCTTGCATCCGCTTGAGCCGCCCGTAAATATCCACACCGGTAAACGTGCGCATTCCGCCGATGTGCAACCCCTCGGCCGAAGGATACGGAAACATCATGAGATTATAAAAAGGTTTTTTTGCGCGGCCAAAGTCGGGCTCGTACGTCTTCTCCGCCAGCCACTTTTTCTGCCACTTTTGCTCTATTTTTTTTGGGTCGTATCGCATGCAATGCATTGTAGATGAATCGCGAGATGCTCGCAAGCAATCGGATGTTAACAATTATTCCACGATCGTGGAAAAATTGTTAACATTCCTAAATCTCCAACATCAGGGTCTAAAACAATTCCGCGCGTTCACAAACGTTTGTTGTGCAATGTGTTCGTATGCTTTCTTTTTCAGTTCCGCCATCTTTTTTGCGGTCTCGATCATGTATGCGGGTTCGTTGCGCTTGCCGCGGTACGGTATGGGAGTTACATAGGGCGCGTCCGTCTCAAGCATGATCCGCTCTATGGGGATAGAGCGTACCACCTCATCGTAATCCCGCGCAAACGTGATCACACCGCCAAACGAGAACGAGAACCCGAGATCGAGGAGTTTTTTTGCATCGCCCGCTGTACCGGTGAAAAAGTGGATGATGCCCGGCGGCGTATTGAGCGCGGAACGGTGCGCGTGCAAGATACCGGTCAAGTCGGCAAACGCATTCCTGCAGTGAACCATGAGCGGTTTTCGCACCTGGCTCGCCAATGCGATCTGTTGCTCGAACACCGCGAATTGTTTCTGCTTGGTCTGCTCGTCAAGCCGGTAATAATCCAGTCCGCACTCGCCTATTCCCACCACCCTTGGATCTTCAGCGAGCTTTTTATAGTATGTATAATCGAACTCCTCGCCACGCGAAGTAAAGCCGCCATCCTTTGCCATGGCTACGGGGGGCAGGCCCAACTCCTCCTTATCGTGGTAGGATTTATCGGTATGGATCGGGTGCAGTCCGACCGTCGCGTACACGCCCTCCGCATACTCGCGCGCAGTCTCCACGGCCGCGGCGGATGTATCCTTTTGCGTGCCCACATTTACCATCCATACTCCCGCGTCCAATGCACGTTGAATCACCGCGTCTTGATCCTCACGGAATGCGGCAAACTGAGTATGGG
>CAYVMH010000082.1:0-2654 GCA_964452595.1 uncultured Candidatus Saccharibacteria bacterium | reverse complement strand
GATGATCCGTCGGACATTGCCGATCGCCTCGGATTGTGGCAGATGTCGGACACCGCGGACTTGGAAGATATTGCGGCGCACATCATCAAAGAAAACCCTAAAGCCGTTGATGACTATCGCAAGGGCAAAATGGCATCAGTGCAATTCCTCGTAGGACAGGTGATGCGCGAATCCCGCGGCGCCGCAAACCCCAAAATCGCCCAGGAAGTGATTAAAAAATTACTTGATCAAAGTTCCTATGAGGAAGCCGCGGTTCGCGAGTAAAAAATCTTTTTCAGAGACGGGTTGGTGGAAACACGCTAGACCCTTTGGTAAGAGAAGGGTGAATAAGAGCGAGCGGCACGGTGCCCGAAAGATCCTCGGCGCTCTTTATCTTGATTCAGCATGAATTCCGAAACCCGCATCTGCCAAAACTGCAAAAACCCATTCACGATTGAGCCGGACGATTTTGCGTTTTACGAGAAAATGAAAGTTCCGCCGCCGATGTTTTGTCCCGCGTGCCGCCTCCAGCGGCGTTTTGCTTTTGCCAATATCACCAATCTTTACAAACGAAAGTGCGATTTGTGCGGCAAAGAGGTGGTATCGCGCTACTCTGTAGACAAACGCTATACCGTATATTGTCCCCATTGCTGGTGGTCGGACAAATGGGATCCCATGGCGTATGGCCGCGACTATGACTTTTCACGCCCATTTTTTGAGCAATTTAATGAGTTGTGGCACGAGGTGCCCCTGCTCGGGCTCTCCATAGATCTCCCGACCGCAATCGAATCGCCGTACGTCAACGACGCGGGATATCTGAAGCAGTGCTATCTTCTGTTCACCGCAAATTACAGCGAGCGGTGCTTTTTTGGATATATGCTGACGCACGATACTGATTGCGCCAACTCGTCTTTTATTAATTCGTGCGAGTTGGGGCACGATCTTTTTCATTGCTTCAAGACGTATCATGCTGTGCACGCGTACTACACGACGCAGTCGAGTAATATGGCGTTTACCTGGCAGTGCGTGAATGCGCAGGACTGCTTCATGTCCGCGAATCTGCATAACAAGCAGTATGTCATCCGCAATGTCGCGATGACGCGCGAGGCGTATCAGGAGGAAATGAAAAAATATGATCTCGGCTCATATCGCGTCTACACAGATTTGAAAAAAGAATGGGCGGATTACCGCCTCAAGTTTCCGGTAAAGACCTTCTGGCACGAATTTTCCACCGATACGAGCGGTCTTTTCGTCTTTCAGTCAAAAAATTGCCACAAGTGTTTTGAGGTTACGGGCGGAGAAAACTGTAAATATGTCGTGGGTGCTTTCACTCCCACGACTAAAGATTGCTACGATTATGCGTATTGGGGCGATGGCGCGGAATTGCTATATGAGTGCATGATCGTGGGGGAAAAGACGCGCAGGGTGTTCTTTGGCGAAGAATCCGGTCTTGGTCTCTATGATTCCCAGTATGTAAAGCTCTGCACGGGCGGCTCGAATATATTCGGCTCGGTCAGCATCAAAGGGAAATCGTTTTGCATTTTCAACAAGCAATACAGCAAGGAAGCATACGAAGCATTGGTACCTAAAATTATTCAACACATGTCTGAGATGCCGTACCGCGATGCAAAAGGCCGGACATACGGCTATGGCGAATTTTTTCCCATAGAACTCTCGCCGTTTGCGTACAACGAGACGCTCGCCATGCATCCTTTTCCGTTGGCGCGGACGGAAGCGGAGACAGAAGGGTATGTCTGGAAGGACAGCGAAGCAAGTCCGCATGTGATCACGCGAAACGCGCGGGATCTGCCGGATCATATTCGGGACACGGGCGATGACATTTTAAGGGACGTCATTGGGTGCGCGCGATGCGGAAAGGGTTTTCGCATCATTCCCCAGGAACTCGCGTTCTATAGAAAAATGAACGTGCCGCTTGCCCGCGAATGTCCTGCCTGTCGCATTGAAGAGAAAATGCGGGAACAGCCGCATCCCATGAAATTGTGGCGCCGCTCGTGCCAATGCGCCGGGGCGCACAGCCAAAACAGCGTGTACGCAAATCAGAGCGCGCACGCGCACGGCGCCGCGCGCTGTGTCAACGAATTTGAAACCAGCTACGCCCCGGACCGCCCCGAAATCGTCTATTGCGAGCAGTGCTATCAGACGGAGGTTGGATAGCGGCGGTTGACTCGCTTCAGATAAAGAGTATACTGCACAGTATGAAAAGTGATGTGATTACAACCGAGGGCGCATACGCAAAAGGGGTCATTATCCCCAGAGTAAAACCCGCAGGCGCGCG
The DNA here is from genome assembly GCA_964452595.1 of uncultured Candidatus Saccharibacteria bacterium. Lineage (GTDB taxonomy): Bacteria > Patescibacteriota > Minisyncoccia > Sungbacterales > HO2-52-23 > JACQRW01. Next base: position 379 of record CAYVMH010000082.1, on the reverse strand, counting down.
GCGGGCGATCGTAACATTTCTGCCCGCACGGGTTTCGGCGCCCGCGCGAACCGATGAAGAAATCTGGCAAGAGATGGAACCCGCGGCGCGGAAAATTAGAAAGGGGCTCTTTCGCGCGACCTATCCTGCCCGTTATGCCAAACCAAAAAAGAGTGCCGCATAGAGTGTTTCTTGATTCCAGCGTGTTGTTTGCCGCCGTGCTCTCGCCGAGCGGCGGCTCTTTTCGTATATGCAGGGAAGCGCATGAGAGAAATATACTGCTTTTTATTACGCCTTATGTAGGCGCCGAAGTTGAACGCGGCTTACAGGAGCGGTATCCGGAGTATCTGGATTATTTTCACTCCTTTCCCGTCCATTTTCCTTTTCGGCTCATCCGCAA
>CAYVMH010000081.1:0-2846 GCA_964452595.1 uncultured Candidatus Saccharibacteria bacterium | reverse complement strand
ATGCCGTATAAATCGCATGAATAAAGGGTTATCGCGAAATACCCACTATCAGTTCTGTACAAATCATGTCTTTTTGCACAGTGCGCCATCCTTACATTTAATGTATTTTTTCTGCAAGAAAAGAGCAGAAAACTTTTTATGAAAATATATATTTTTTCATCACGCGGCTTCACTCTCATAGAACTTCTTATCGTTATCGCCATTTTGGGTTTACTCGCGACGGTCGTGTTCGTGAACTTAAACCCCGGGGGCAATCTCATTGATACCCGTAATTCACGACGTGTAACCGACATATCAACCCTGGAAACCGCGATTCAGCAATACAGCTTAAGCGTGGGATCTGCACCCGCGGCCTTAAGCAGCCTTGTTCCTTCATATGTGGGCTCTCTTCCCAAAGATCCCACTACCAACGCCGATTATTCCTATTGCCGCGGTACAACAACAACATCGTATGCCTTGGGTTCAGATTTGCAGGGAGGAGGAAACGCAGCACAACTAACATCTATTATGGCAACGAGTGCTTTGACACTCCCGGCAGGATGCACCTTTGCTCCGGCTATGGACGGGGCATGTGAAGCAACAGCGGATCTTGCAGATGCCGACACAGAGGTTGATAATTTTTGCAGAAGGTTGGGGAGCTAGATGGCTTTTTACTGCTTTAAAAAACGACTCATGCGGATAAGGCATGAGTCGTTTTTATTTGTGTTACAATAGAGAGAAAAAGATTTATGTTTTTATTTTTGGGCACTACCTTTACACTGGGCCTTTTCGTTGGCAGTTTTCTCAATGTTATTATCTATCGCCTCCATAGCGGCGAGCAGTTTGTGCGCGGTCGTTCGCACTGCCCTCACTGTAGCCACACGCTTTCTTGGTATGAACTTATTCCCCTTGCAAGTTTCGCGGTGCAGCAGGATTACGTTATTTTGGCAACGCTGGAAAACGCGAACAACGATGTCCTGACGGGCGCAAATGACGCGGATGGTACCGTGCTTGGATGCACGTGTGATGACCCGGATTATTGTCTCCAGCCATAGAAAGCAACATGGTTCTTTACTCAAACAAAAAGCGCCTCAAACAGGGCGCTTTTTGTTTGACACGCTTTCGCTATAGGCCAAAATAAAAGGTTACCGTAATCTGTCTCTACTGTTTTGCATTCCGTATCGCTTTTGGACATCATACACCGCACGGAGCCGCTTCTCAACCTCCCGCTTCATAGTAAGCGGATTGAGAAGTGCGTGCTCTTTGCGAAGCCGTTCCTTGATAGTATCCGTTACTGTCGAATGTTCAAGAATTCTCTGGTACGGAGTTTTGGCAACCTTCTCATACGTGCGCCGGTAGTGTGATTGTATTTTCTCCTTTCCCGTCGTACGGCGCACCGCAACAAAATGCATGAGATACGGCGCCAGGACTTCATACAGCGCGTTTAATGCATCCACGGCCTGGGGGCAATCAAGACGCACATATCCTACGAACCTCCGTATCACATGGCCATTACGCTCCTCCACGTACATGTTATCGTTTTTCTTACCGGGACGTGACCGCGAGAGTTCGATCTTTTCTTGGGCGCACCACTCTACTACGAACCTATTGATGAATTCACTTCCGGTATCGGGATGCGCGCCCAACCAGGGAAATGGCAGGCGTGCTTGAATGGCCTTCATGCTGTCTCGCGTAGCTTGCATGCCTTTGTTCCATTGCGCCCGGGGAATCACCAAAAGTGTGGCCGCATCGGTGTAATTGAGCGTATATACCATATCTCCCAGAAGCGAAGAGCCGCAATGCACTACGGTATCGATCTGTCCATATCCGGGCGGCTTATCTTGCCAAGGCCCCCTAAATACAGGGATGATGTGTTTGAGCGCACTTGGGGAAGTAGCAGAAATCCCTTTTCTTGCACGGCGTATCTTAAAAAACTTTCCTACGTGTCGTTTAACGGTACGCTCGCTCATCCCAAGGAGCTTCTGGGTCGCCTCGCCGCTATGATGCCACATCTTGTCCCGCGTAAGGATAGCCACATATTCCGGAATCATGGGATGGAGCAGTTCGCCGCATACTTCATTTCCCGCTTTCCAGATGTCTTTTAATGCGGCGGTTACATCGGGAGTATAGTGTGTTTTCCTGCCGCGCCTTTCTTCATGCGCGGGATCATACATCTGGAGCGCGCGGAATTTCCGTATAGCTGCCTTACGGTGCATATCGGTTACCAGGCACACGATCGTGAGTATCCCCAGCTTTTGCTCTTTGGTTGCGGTGAGATACTCGCCCAGATATTTGCGAAATATTTCGTTTTTGGTTGCCATAGTCATAGAAGACTACGGTAACCTATTTATGGCCTATCCACTCGGGTCTTGGTAACAGTTTTTATGGACTAGAACGTTTGCCTTGCATTATTTGCCATCTTCTGGTATAATTTTCAATTCCCAAAACAGGCATGATCTTTCCCAACAAGCAAGGAGGCATGACATGCAGACAAATTTGTCCCGATATGAAACAAGAAAACGCGCGGCAATGATACAAGAGTTTTTAAGCCGCTGGTTTTTGTTCGGCGGTATGCCGACATCCGACACCTATAAGCGCACCATGTGGTCGGCGGACGCAGACCTCGCGCGCGCGCAAGCCGTATATCACCTCACATGCAGGCGGCCGTTGGAGGAAACCGGCGCATGCGACCGCCTTATTATGGCAGGACACGAATGGATGTTGCGGCAGTGGTTTGGCAAGCCCTTGAAGCGCAAGGATATTGATCTTGCGATGTGGTGGTTTTCGAATAAGTCGGCAGCGCCATGTTTTCCAACAGAAATTTTTGAGGACATGCTTGCAAGCACCAACGGTGATGACATCTATCT
>CAYVMH010000080.1:0-2944 GCA_964452595.1 uncultured Candidatus Saccharibacteria bacterium | reverse complement strand
AGGTTTTTAAGGTTCGTGAGGACATTATAGCAAACCCCTTGACGTTTGTCAAGAGGTGGGGTAGGATATGGGAAGTTACTGATTCAAGGGAAACCAAAAACCGCATTGCTGCGGTCTGGTGAATCTCAAGAATGGTCAGAAATATTCAGGGCTGGTACCTTATGAAGGAGTATACCAAAAAAAGTGTGGTATAGTCAATGGCCTCCTGTGGATAACCCAGGATAACCCATGAGGTGCTGGAACTGCGGGGAATCGAACCCCGGAGATCCAGGTACCAACCCTGAACTCTGACCATCCCAGTCCCAGCACAAAGGCATTATACCATACACCATGTAAACCAAAAACCGCTCTCAATAAAGAGTGCGGTTCAAGGAAAGCTTGCAGATTTGCTTTTGCTCGGCCTGTCAACCTGAATACAAGTATAGCAACAATGGGATAAAAGAACAAAGTAGAGTTGTTTCTCCGGACAAGACGATTCTGCTTTGTTCTTTTGACAACAGAAAGGGAAAAACAAGTGAAAAAAGCAAGCGTCACGTTTCTTGGGGGGGCGCCCCATGGCATAGGACCAAGCTGTTTTCTGGTGAAAATCAAGGATTATACGCTTTTGATTGAAGCGGGACTTCACTTTACCCGGTGGCCAGCAGATACACATCCGGTTACCCGGTCATTTTTCAGAAAAAAAGTGGAAGGGCCGGCGTTTGACCCTGCGATCTTCAAAGATCACTTGATTGACGCGGTGCTCTATACTCACCTTCATCTGGATCACGCAGGCGGCATTCCGCTTTTTAGGGATTATCTGGCGCCCCATGCGCGGGTCTGGGCAAGCGATCTTGCAAACGCAGGGCTTGAGCGCGTGTTTCGCGACACAGTCAGACACAGCCCGTATCTCTATGACGCGTTTGACGCGCGGAATATTCTTTCCCGAAGATCCGATCTCCCGCTCGGAGAGTATGAGATTCTCCCGGGACTCAAGATTTTTACCAAGCGAGCCGGGCACATGCCGGAGGCGCGGTCGTTCTTGCTGGATGTCGGGGACGATGAGTGGGCAATGATTACCGGAGACATGGCAGTGCACGACCAGCATCCTTCCATTGTAAAAGGGGCGTTGCCGTGCTCTGAAGACGTGCCGTTTGACCACCTGCCCGCGTATATTTTCGGCACCGATCTGACGCATGGAGAGTCGCGCCGCAAGGATTGGAAAGAGCAATGCGATTTGTTGGCGGAAGAAGTGGTAAAAACGCTTGATCGGGGCGGAAAAGCGCTCATTGCCGCGTTTATGTTTGGCAGAGGACCCAACGTCACGCTCGAGCTTGCGGATCGGGGAATAGAGGTGATAGTGGACGGCGGGATCCGCCAGATCATGGAATTTTACGATGACTATCTGGGGATTGATTTCAGCAGGATCCAATTTGCGGAGGACAGCGACGAATACCGCATGTCGCTCGTCTATTCAGACGATTCGGCGGTCATCATAACAACGGCCGGCATGGAAGATGACGGACCCATCCGCACATATTTGCCTCATATCATCCAAGACGAACGAAACTGCAATATCTTGACTTCATACGTTGCTCCTGACAGCACCGCGGCCTATATCAAAGAAGCGTTTGCGAAAGGCAGGGACTCGATCATGTGGGAGGACTACGATACGGAGCGAAGAATTCAAATCCCACGCCGCGCCAAAGTATTTCACGCGGGACTTACCGCGCATGCGGATCCGTTTGAACTTCGCGATTACTTTGCCGATATCACGGCCACGCGCAAAAAACGATTCAAACGCTTATGCATCACGCACGGCACAGAGCGAGGGAAACGGTTTGCGGGGCAGCTTTTCGGATCGTTGGTTGAAAACCGCGAGCGGGACATCATATTCGGCGACATGCGGATCAATGACGGACAACTGCTTACGATTGAGCTTTAGTTTTCATCTTGATTTTTTCTCTCATGCTTAAAAAATAAGCTCCGATTCGTCGGAGCTTTGCTGTGTCTCATACATGTTGATTTGTTAAAAACCGAGGATTGCGATTTACAAAACTCTTGAACATGCGCCACGCGACCGCATGATTCAATCCCAGGTAACCCTGCCGTATGAGAAATTCAATATGTTCTTTCGGAGCGCGGTGAGCTTCAAGCTGATCCGCGCCGGGAATCATATATGTTGCATTGCCGATTCTTCTCGCGTAAAGGAAGATGCACACGGGAAGCATTGTTTCATGATCCCTCACATATAAATTTCCAAAGCGGTGCTCACGCAAGATTCGCGTTCCGATCCCGACTTCTTCCTTAAGCTCTCTTGCCGCGGCTTCTTCAGGATCTCTGTCTATTGTGTCTATATTTCCGGACGGGAAAAAATAGGCAGGAGCAAAACGGTGTTTCGCTTTATTTTCAAAGATAAAGCCGTACTCAAGCGGCATGCAATCAAACACCGGAATGATAAATACCGCGACTGCATTTTTCGATTGTAGAGAGATGGTGGATGATGTTTTTGGCAACTCGACTAATCGTCCCGGGTGATGCAAGCGCTCGCTGCGCTGCTCTATATGCGCCCTATTCCGTTTTTGCGCGTTCAAAGCATTTTGATATATTCTCACCAGGTCAGTTTCTTGCCTTCTTTGAGCTTTTTTCTTCCCCATCCTCTTTTTCTCCTTTATAGAGGTACTGCGGACATGATATAATCGGCTTTGGGAAATTACAAGCGTTTGTATGATTTAGACAGCATACGCGCCCAGTCGGTTTTTGATTTTCACACTCCTCGCAAAAATGATGTACAAATACAGGAGTATTTTGGAGTTGAGTTCATTTCATCACAAAAGAGCCGACCATGCCCTTTCTCGATTTCCATCTCACCACTGAATGCGGAAAACCAGCATATCGGCTGTTTCTTCGGGTGCTGGCCGAGGCGGGGTTTGAGGCGCTATGACAGTCCGAGGGTTTCTTTTGCGAC
>CAYVMH010000079.1:0-3109 GCA_964452595.1 uncultured Candidatus Saccharibacteria bacterium | reverse complement strand
CCAATCGTATCCTCGCCCTCTCGCAGGAGATTGACAGGATACTTTAATGTACTGCTGCGGTTATTTCGTCTCTGCCTCCCGCAGCGCCTCCACAATCGGCTCGATATTTCCTTCCAAGATTGAGGAAATATTGTGCCACGATTGTTTGATGCGGTGGTCGGTTATGCGGTCTTGGGGAAAGTTGTAGGTGCGGATTTTCTCGGAGCGGTCGCCGGTGCCGATTTGGGATTTTCGTGCCGCCGCAGTTTTCTGCTGTTCGGCGCGAATTTTTGCATCGAGCAGTCTGGTACGCAGAATTGTCATCGCGGCTTCGCGATTTTTTTGCTGAGATCGGGAGTCCTGCGAGGTGACCATAAGCCCAGTCGGGAGGTGGTAGATGCGCACCGCGGTCTCGACTTTGTTGACATTTTGGCCGCCGGGGCCGGATGAGCGGAAAAACTCGATCTTGACGTCCTGCGGCATGATCTCCACGTCCACTTCATGCGCCTTGGGCAATACGGCAACCGATGCAGTTGAGGTATGGATGCGCCCGGTCTTCTCGGTCTCTGGGATGCGCTGTACGCGATGCACGCCTGACTCCCATTTGAGCATCTGATAGACGTTGTCGCCGTCCACTTCAAATACCACTTCTTTGTACCCGTTAAGTTCGCTCTTTGACTCGTCAAGAACGTGTAGGCGCCATCCTTGTTTCTGGGCGAATCTCGTGTACATCATAAAGAGAGTGTGCGCAAAGAGTGCCGCTTCCGCCCCTCCGGTTCCAGCGCGTATCTCCACGATAACACTTCTGCCGGATTCAGCGTCGCGGTCGGAGGAGGTACTTTTCAGTTCTTTTTCAAGGTGAGCAAGCTCGAGAACCAGCTCCCTTACTTTTGAAGAATCAGAATAAACCTCCGGGGTGGCGAGGCGTTTTTGGAGCAAATCTTTGCGCTGTTCGAGCTCGTCGCGTGTCACTGCTTTTTTGCGGTCGGCGCTTTCTTTTTGGCAAGACGCGCTTTGAATTTTTCTACGCGCCCGGCGGTATCTACAAGTTTGGAACCGCCGGTATAGAACGGGTGGCACGCCGAGCAGATCTCGACCTCAAGCACGTCTTTTTGTGCCGCAGATCCGACCAAAAATGAGTTTCCGCATGCGCACTGTATAGATATCTGACGGTAGACAGGGTGTGTATCTTTTTTCATGGCTAGGCCATTCTATCGTATGCGGGAGAAAAATACAAGCCCACTGAAGGCCTTGCGCTCTTTCGTAAGTTTTGCTATGATGCGCCTATGTCTGAGACCAATCTTAAAAGCGCCGGTCTTGAGCGGGGTGAAATTATTGATGCCGAACTTGAGGCCATGGCACAGGCGGGCGTTCATTTCGGACACGCGAAAACTAAAAATCATCCGGCCATGGCGCCGTATATTTTTGGTATGCGTAACACCGTCGCGATCCTTGATCTGGTGAAAACCAAGGCGCACCTGCATACCGCTCTGCAATACTTGCGCGACACGGCGGCAAAAGGAGGCGTGATCCTGCTGGTCGGCACCAAACCGTCGGCGCGCAAGCTCATTCTTGAGGCAGCGGGAGAGACGGGTATGCCTTACTTTGTCGAGCGGTGGATCGGCGGCGCGCTCACCAATTTCAAAGTGATCGCAAAGCGCGTCGAATACATGGAGACGCTCGAGCGGGAAAAAGCCGCGGGAGAGCTTGAGAAATATACCAAACGCGAACAGTTGAAAAAAGCGGAGGAAGCAAACCGGCTCAAAAAATTTTTTGACGGGTTGCGCAGATTAAAGCGTCTGCCCGATGCGGTCTTTGTAGTAGACGTGACCCGGGATACTACGGCGGTCAGAGAAGCGAATCGACTGCGTATTCCGGTGGTGGCGCTGGTTGACACCAATTCGGATCCCCGCGGCATTGATTTTCCAATCCCGGCAAACGATGACGCGCTGCCCGCTCTTCGGTATATGATTGGTCGGGTCAGGGCCGCGATTGCAGAAGGCAGATTGGCAATGGTCCAGGCGGGCCAGAGCAAAGACCATGAGCAATCTGCGGCAGCGTCATCCTAACGATCCTAACGAATATCATGGAGATTACGGCACAACAGGTCAAAATGCTGCGTGAAAAAACGGGCGCAGGAATCGCCGACGTTAAGAAAGCTCTTGAAGAAAGCGGGGGAGATGCGAACAAGGCATGCGAGCTCATCGAGCAAAAATTGGGAAGCGCTGCGATGAAAAAAGCAACCCGCGCAACAGGAGCCGGTGTTGTCGAGGCATATATCCACTCCAACGGCCGTGTGGGAGCACTGGTCGAGATTTTTTGCGAAACTGATTTTGTCGCGCGCAACCCCACGTTCAAGCAATTTGCGCATGATATCGCTCTGCACATCGCGGCAATGGATCCGGCCGATGCAGAAATTCTGCGCGGCCAGCCGTTTGTAAAAGATCCTGGCAAAACGATCGGCGACCTGCTCAGCGAATCTATCGGCAAATTTGGCGAGAATATGAAAATAGGCAGGTTCGCCCGTTTCGAGCTTTAGCATTTTCTCAAGCTTACTTTCATGCTTATTGATATTTTCCTGGGCATCATATTTTTTGGAAGCTGTTTTGCGCTCTGGTATCGCGTCTCCGAAAAAATCCCGCACGTCGTCGCGATCCACGATGAGGTGATCACCCAGCGGCTCCATGAGAATTCCGCCCGGCTTCGGATTTTTCTCCTTCATTTCAAGACCTTCTACAAAGAAGAATATTATCATAATCTCTTTTGGAATTTTCTGGGCAAAGTTTTTTATAAATTGCATATCTTTATACTGCGCCTTGATAATTATATTGTGCTGATCTTGAAAAAAATCAGGGCGCACAATGGCTACGCCGGTCTGTTCGTCAGGGAACAGACGATGCAGATGAAAGATTCCGAAGCGGCGAGCGCGGTAGAACCGAAAGAAACAATCGACTATTGGAATATGCTGAAAGATGATACTGCGGCGGCGCATCATGCGCGGACACCGCGGAAACGAGGCGTTGAGGGGGTGCGGGTGCACGTACGAAAAAGTCCGGCAAAATCACCATCGTCTATAAAGAAAAACGCTGTCTCTTATACACATCTCCGAGCCCACGAGACTAGGCATGAT
>CAYVMH010000078.1:0-3292 GCA_964452595.1 uncultured Candidatus Saccharibacteria bacterium | reverse complement strand
TGCGGCAAGCATAGAAAGTAGTTACTAAGCGCGAAGGCCGCGAAGCGCCAGACCAATGGTGGTCGCGAACGCGAGCGCTTCATTTTTCCGAAGAGGCGGGATCATAAACGTATGCCCGGGATACGCCCAGACCAACGGATCGGCAAGAAAGCAGCGGATCCGCAACGCGCTTGAAAGATAAGTCTCCAGGCCCAATAAGTTTGCATCGCCGCCGACCAGCATGATCGACTCGATGGCGTCGGGTGCGCCATGCATGTGCTGGGTATGATGGCGATAATATTCGATCACCCGGCCGAGTTCATCCGCAAGCACCGCCATGATCGGCAGCAGCGCATCAAACACCTCGCCGTTGTGCTCCTTCCGGTTGAGTCCGATCCGCGTCTTCATGAGACGGGCTTCTTCCTGACTGATATGAAAAGCCTTTGCCAGATGCTCTTCAAAGAGTTGTCCCCCCAATTCGACCGTGGTCGTAAAGACAATCACTCCCCCCAAGCATACGATGAAGCTGGTCCGGGTGCGGCCGATATCCGCGATGATGCGTACGGAGTTGTCACGGAAATCAGGGATGACCGACCTCGTAATCGCCTGCGACTCCAGCTCAAGCGCCGCAAGGGGCAGCCCGGCGCGATCCAGCACCCGTACATATGTCTCAATCAGCGGCTTTGGAAATGCCGTCACTACCACGTCAAGATGGTCTCCGGCTGACTGAACTCCCCCGATCACTTCGTAGTCGTAAATAAGGTCTTCGAAAGCGAGGGGGATATTCGCCTCGATTTCCCACCGGATCGCATGCTGCACTTCTTCCTCTTTCATGTGAGGAAGCTGTATCACCCGCAAGAAGCTTTTTTCTTCCGGAAGCGAAACGACAAAAAAAGTCGAGCGCGGGATGCGTTTTTCCTGCGTACGCCATGCGGCAAACGCTTCCACCAATTCATCTTCTTTCAGGATCTCGCCTTTTACGATTGCCCCGTCAGGCACTTTGAATTCCCCGGAAGCGATCATGCGATAGCCGCCGGCGGTCTTTTTCGGATCGAACATCAGATATTTTACCGTCTCATCCGAAATATCAAGACCCGCAGCGGCAAGACGGACAAAATGATTAAGATATGATTCGATGCATTGTGCAACGCGCATATGCACATTGTAGCAATTTGCCGGATAAAAGGAAGCGCCGAGAATCATTTTGCATACCGCTCTTTTAGTTTTTGGATAACCTGGTAAAATTGCAAGGCTCGCTCGCTGGCCTCCTGCGATGTCGCGTCCGGAAAGTAGCGAAAGGCCAAAAGATCATACGCGCTGTATTGCTTTGCCAAATCCTCAATCGCTTTTGAAAACTCTTCCAATTTTTTTGTGTATCCCTGAAACTTTTGTGTCTCCAACGGAGTGAACATATTGCCTATCTGGCTGACCGAAAGGCGGGGATTTAATGCATTTAATTTCTTGGAAAATAAATCTATACCGGGACTCGCGCCCTCCCACAGATATTTCAGTTCGGAAAATGACGGCTTGGTACTCTGGGTAACTTCATCACGGAACAGCACTTCTGTCGAGTTTTGTATTTTAGATATGCGCTCGCCAAGCACCCTTTGAAAATCTCCAGCAGTCGCATTCTTCTCGTTGATAGGCGAGGAATCATGATTTTGTAATGTCGTCAGAGCCGATCTGACTGCGTTGACATTTTTGATAAATACGCCGAGACGCGCTGCCTGTCCGTGCTGCGCGAGCGTAAAGCCAAGGTAAGAGGAAAATTCGTTGTGGAAATTATCCATGCGCCCGGGCGCCTCAATTTTGAGAAACTCGCTCTGAATCGATTCAAGAAGATTGATCCGCGCCTCAAGGATTTCAAGAGCGCTCGTATAATCAGTCTTGTCCTTTAAGGACGATGTATCCGGCTGCAAGCCGCTGCTTTCCAACTTTTGATAGAGCGAGAGCAGCGAGGCCGCGTAATGTGCGGGCTGATAAATTTCGAAATAGTAATAGCTCCCGCCGCCGATCACGATGGCGGCTACAATAAGGAACAGAATAAGGATTGTTTTAGACATCAGCGCCCTATGTTTCTAAGGCAGTCCTGCCGCATGTTTAGACTGGAAACTTGACTGCACAAAGCCGGATCGTTGCGGGCAGTATTCAGATAGCAAGAATCACGTTGGTTGACGTTGGCGATTTTCTTGCACAGTGCGCCGTCTCCGACCCTTGAGGCGTAATTCGAGAGGCAATTGTCGCGCTCGTTAGCAATTTTTATTTTCTCGCAGGCTTTGGCATCACTCAATCGTTCTGCAACCTGCGAGTAGCACCTGTCTCTGGCATCAGCTGGCGCACCATCACAAACACCTGCTCCCCCGCCCTTAAATGCAAGCGCGGAGTAACACTCTGCTTTAAATTCGGAGGTTTTGATTTTGTTGCAAAGTGAGACGTCATTTTTTTCGTTGGCAAATACCACATGGCACATATCTTGCGCAATATACGAGCCGATGCCGGCATTTCCTCCGCCAAATTGCCCGGTAAACAGCGGCAAAATGTTGCACACCTCAACCCCGGCCTGCTGGCCGATAATCACCGGCCCCTTTTGCGCGAAATAAACCGCCACTCCAATAGAGCCGAGAAGTAACAGAACGAGAATTATAATAAGTGTATTTTTGTTCATAAAATTATTTTTTATTAAAGTGTTCAATCCAATGAAAGCCCTGAACCACTAAAGCCAGCGCTAAAATTTTCATATTCTATTGCCCAACCCAAAATCGCGTTACCGCATCTAACATAGAGACATATGAGGATTTAGCAAGCGACACGGGATCAATCGCTTGCTGGTTGTAGTTCTGGATATTCACGATGTATTTTTTGGTGGGATCGAGAGTGGTGATGCCATCATAGACATAGGATGCGGTGGGTACGCCAACCTTGCCGTACACCCCTTTGTAATAGACATAACTATATGACCCCTCGGGATACACGGATATCCAAAAATACGGTTGGGACACGCCTGACGGCCAGTTGGTCTGGGCAACGGTCCATTCGAATTTTGGCGTAGAGGATGCAAGAGGGGACTGCGCCTCGGTCGGGCTCAAAATTTTGGTTCGATCAAGCGCAAACTGCTTTAAGATCGGCGTGATGCTCACCTCCTGTCCATCGCTTCCGATTGCCGCAATATAGTAATTATATTCTCCGATCGGAAAAAACGTTGACGCGTAACTGGTTTTTAATTGCGCATGCCAATAGCGGTAGGTCGTGCCGCAAAAGAAATAGAGACGCCATAATGAATCTGTCGGGCTAAAGTTGGCATTGCAGGTTTCGG
>CAYVMH010000077.1:0-3321 GCA_964452595.1 uncultured Candidatus Saccharibacteria bacterium | reverse complement strand
GGAATCGCTAGTAAGCGCAAATCAGCCATGTTGCGCTGAATACGTTCTCGAATCTTGTACTCGGGACGCTGCGCAGTCTTTTATCCTTGCAGGTGCAATTCCTGCCAAAATCGCATGGGTTTTTGAAGTAAAATCGCAGGTCAAGCGCCGCGAGGGCTTGCCCGAAGGGCGAAAGTAGCGGACATTAGCTTGAATAGCCAATGAGGCGCATACACATGACGACTCTGCGAGTACATGAGGAAGTCGCTATGCATTCATATGTGTATACGTATACCGGCTATCGAGATGATGAAAAATGGATAAAAGGTGACCGCAGGAGATCTTGCAGGGTTCTTGATTGGTTTGCCATTCTCGTGGTAAACTAACTTCGAGATATGATATTGAGCAATCGGTAACAGATGCTATGCAAGAAGTCAGCAGAGCTCGTAGTACCATACGCAAGCCATTTATGCGCAATCCCGCGCTGAATGCCCCGTATGGAAAGGAGCGAATTCATCGTGAAAAATTGAATCCATGGTACGTTTCGGGATTTATTGACGGCGAAGGATCTTTTTCTATTGGCATTGGAAAACATAAAACCTTGAAAAGGGGTATTGAAGTCCGATGTCAATTCGAGATTGAACTTCGCGCAGATGATCGTGAGATTTTGGAACGAATTTGTATTACACTTGGTTGCGGGAGGTTGTATGATTGTTCATACGAACGATACGGATGGTATCCGCACGTTAAGTACAAAATCGGCAGCACAAAAGAAATTGAAGAGTTTCTTTTTCCCTTTCTTGATCGCTATCCACTCCAGGCGAAGAAAGCGAAAGATTGCCGGATTTTCAGAGAAGTAATACAAATGTATCGTCACAAAAAACATCTGACTGAAAAAGGTTTTCAGAAGATCATAGATCTTCGTAAACGTATGAGAGAAACAGGAAAAAAACATTACGATGGAAACCGCTAGGGTACGGGAAAACCGTTTGCCCAGTGGTGTATGACTGATATCTTGAGAAGGATATTGGATCATAATACCGCCCGTCACGTCAAAAAAGCCGGGAAGAGGCAAAGCTCCCGATTCGTCGGGGTTCAACCTCGGCTCGGTGATTCGGACGAAGTCGTAACAAGGCATCCGTAGCGGAAGCTGTGGATGGAACATTTCCTTTTAGGGAAAAAATCGACCGGACACGGGTTTTGTGTTCGGTCCATCCCAAGGTCGTTGCATCCGATGAGAGAAATCTGGTCGGATGATCCCGTGTTTGGTCTCGGAGAACACGAAAACCGAGACAAGTAATCCCGATTTATCGGGATGCGGTCGGAACAGCTGAAAGAAGAGATTTCGTTGGACAATACGTCATGCGTCCCGACGCGTCGGGACGCATGACGTTGGTTTTGCCTGCGATAGCTATCTGAACTCGTAGATGACGGTGACTGCGGCGCGGATTTCCTGCTCGCCCGGCTGGATCGGCGGGGTTGCGGATGCGGCTTTGAGTGATATGCCCGCGGCGCCGGCGCCCTCATACATCGGCGCGGGCGCATCGGTTTGATCATAGTATCCTGCGATGCGCACGAGCCGTACGCCTAAAGCCCGCGCGACTTGACGGGCTTTTATCTTGGCGTCTGCAATGGCTTTTGCCCGCGCTTCGGCTTTGGCGGCATCTTCGTCATCCGCGCGGAACGCGAGGGAGCCGATCTCATTGGCGCCCGCATCGGCCGCTCCTCCGATCAGCAGATCTATTTTTGCCAGATCGCGCACTTTTATCTCTATGGTGTTGCGGATTTCATAGCCAACGATTTCCGGCGCCCGCCCGGGCGGGCAGGGAAATGACGGACAGGACGGCGCGTTGAAATACTGATAGTGGGGCGAGACGGTGTATGCGACGGTCCTCATATCATTTTCCGCAACGCCGCGAGTTTTTAGAAAATCAATGATCGCCTGTGAGCGGCCGCTGTTCTGCGCTTGCGCGTCGCTGATTTTTTTTGCCTGCGTGATGACGCCCGCGGTGAATACGGCCGTATTGGGCCGCACCGCGATGTTACTTTCTCCGGTGACGCTGATCTGGCGGCCGGATACGGCGGTGCGGGCAGTGGTCCAACCCGAGATGAAGTGCGAATAGGCGAATGCGCCCGCGCCTGCCGCAAGCCCCGCGAGCAGCATGAGCGCGAGTACCTGCATGATCCGCCTGCCTTCCGGCGGCAGGTCCTGATACCAATTACCGTGTGCGGAGTTTGCCATGCGCCCATTATATCGTATGGAGTTATATGCATTCAAGCGCGACGGCTATTACTGGATTGTTTTGTAGATGCGCACGCCGTCGGCGTCGTATACGTTCTCAAGATTTTTTACGGGCTTGACGGAGCCGATGAGATCTTCCCGCGGCCCGATGAGCAGATAATCCGTGCGTGCGGCGACGGCTTCAGGTTTCTCCTCCGTCCGCACCCGCTCATATGCCGCGGCCATGCGAGCCGCAACATCGCTCGGGAGTCGGCGTTGGGAATTGGCGTCGTTGCGAAACGTAGCGTCAAAGGTATTGTCTCCGTATTCGTTGAGAAACAAATAAAACAGGAGATTTTTGTCTCGCATGAGCGCGGAGAATGTTTTCGGTGATACGTTGAACGCGGCCCCGGTTTCCATAAAGCGTTGCCATATCTTTTTATCCGGAGCCGTGGTGTGCAGGCCGTTGAGAAGAAACGTCCGCTGGGGCGTGTAGAGCGCGAGTTCATTGTTGGTATCGTAAGCAATGCTCGCGATCAGCGCTCGCTTCGGCGCATATTGCGCAAGCCACTCGTAGGCCCCGGCATACGGCTGATCCACGACATAATACCGGGCGTTGGCGTTGCCGTATTGATATTGTGAGATGAGGGATCGGCCGAATAAAAACCCGGTGGACACGATTGCGGCGGCGGCGCCGTAGGCAAGGACGCGCGGCGCGATAAGACGCTGTGCCGCCCAGTATCCGGCGGCGAGCAGGGCAAGGGCAATCGGCAGAAACGATATGCGGTACCAATGGTCCGGGTGCAAGTTGAAGCCGGTGACGATCTGGATATTTACCGCGACGATGTAGGCGAGCAGGAGTCCGGCAAGGTATGCAATGACCGGGCGCTCGCGCTTTGACGCAAGATACGGCAGAAGAGCGGCGAGCGCCGTGATGCGCAGGTAGCTCGTTTTGACGCTCGCCCACCGCACGGCGCGCCCCGTCTCCATGCCAATGCGCGATGCAATATCGCCGTAGTGCGGGAGTTGATGGATCAGGAGGAAATTGTACCAGTACGGCATTGAGACGGCGAATCCGATGCCCGCGATTTTTACAAGCCGCACGCAGACGCTCCACTTTT
>CAYVMH010000076.1:0-3368 GCA_964452595.1 uncultured Candidatus Saccharibacteria bacterium | reverse complement strand
TGCGCCGCAGAGGGTATGGATCGCAGCAACTCCTTCATGTGTTCGTTTTGTGTGAAAAAGCCATACCGGGTCCAAAACTCCTCCTCGGTCTTTTGTATCATGTGCGCGTATCCGTTGTGGCGTGCGTGTGCATGCAATGACATCGGCATCTCCTCTTTATTTCAAAGATCACTCATGTGCTCCTATGTATATAACACATACATTTGTTTTTGGGTAGCGCCGGGTACGCTTATGGTTTGGTAACAATTAATTTGATCTATAACGGAGTATTGCCCGCGCGGGCGCGCTATGCTATAAGAGGGATGGGTCTTTCTTAATTGTGCATGAGCAAAAGGAGAATTATTCATGGATAACATGCCCGACCAGAGAGAATACTGGAGACGCGAACATGCGGGGCGTGATGCGTTTAGGCGCATATATTCTGCTAAACCCTCGCAACCGGTGGTTGATCTTGTTGATTTCTTGGTTGAGTCTGGTTTGCGGGTGCGCGGAATGCAGGCTCTTGATGTTGGGTGCGGCATTGGCAGAAATAGCGCGTATCTCGCACACAGAGGATTTAGGGTCATCGGAGTTGATTTTGTGTCCGAGGCGCTTGAAGAGGCAAAGAACAGATACGCGATGCCAGATATTCATTTTGATTGCTGGGACTTGGGTCAGGCGTGGCGGCTTTACAGTGAAAGCATTGATGTTATCATTGATTGCAATGCCACGATCTCGTTGTACGCAGTACAACGGAAGGATGCAATCCGGGAAGCGTATCGGGTTCTGAAAAATCGGGGGCATTATCTCTTTTACGGAGTTGGGCCGTCTCCTGAACTCATGGCGCGATATCCGGGTCCGGAGCCCGAGAGCATTCTTTTTCCAGAAGGAAGATTTGAGAAGCGCTATTCCAAAGGCAGCCTGTGCGATGCGTATGAAGATTATGCTCTGATTGATGGCCCCTACAGTGTTCCCGGGAATGATCCTCATGTGGGAGCGGCAACGTCATATTATTTATGGATTGCGCTTTTCCAAAAGCTCGCATAGGATGTAGGAGTTTGAGTGGCCGCGGGTAAGAATCCTCTGCGCCACTTTTTGTTTGCTTTGTTCAAAAAAACGCGGTATCATAACACAAAACCGCATGGATTCTTTGGAGATCAAACATATAAAAGATGCGCTGGCGCCGCTTTTTGAAATCGAGCCGCGAGTTGCTTTCGCGTATCTCTACGGCTCACGCGCGAGCGGCAAAGCCGGACCCATGAGCGATTATGACATCGCCGTCTTTTTTGATGAGCCAAATATCGCGAAGCGGCATGACGCGCTCTTTCGACTTGACGCAGAGGTCAGCAAGGTATTGAAAACAAACGCTGTCGACATACATTGCCTGAATGATATGCAAACTCCGGAATTAAAATTTAATATTATTCGCGGCGGAGTCCTTTTATTCGAACGCGGCGGATCACGGCTCATTATTGAACCACGCATTCTGAATGAGTATTTTGACTTCACGCATCTTTTACGAAAATACGGACTTACAAAACAAACGACATGAGCACGATTGAAGTGATAGAAAACAAAATCAGTTATATTGAAAAGCACCTTGCCGCGGTGCGGGAGTATCGGGTTGAGGCCGCGGACGATCTTGAGAAAAATCCGATGCTCCGCGGCGCGGTTGAGCGGGAGCTCTATGTGTTGGCGCAGGCGGTTATCGATTTGGCGGAAGCCATGGTGGCATACAAAAGTTTGCGCAAACCAACCACCATGCGGGAAGCGTTTGACATACTTGCAGAGGCAAACTTACTGCCAAAAGAATTTGTTGAGCGGTTCATTGGCATTGTCGGATTCCGAAATGCGCTCGCGCATGACTACGAAGAGATGCGACTGGAGGTTGTCTATGATGTATTGCAAAGCAAGCTCCCGCACATTGAGGAATTTCTTTCATATATTCAGTCCGCCGCAGGGATAGTATAGATTTTCCATGCAATCCTCTGACATCAGAAAAAAATTTTTTGAGTTTTTTGAGGCGCGGGGGCATACAATTATTCCCCCTTCTTCTTTGATTCCCGATGATCCATCGGTGCTTTTGACGACCGCAGGCGTGCAGCAGTTCAAGCCCTACTATACGGGCGAGGCGGATTCGATGACGACAATTCACCCCACTCTTGGCAAGCCGATTGGTTCAAAAAATGCAGCCTCGATTCAAAAATCGTTTCGCACATCTGATATTGATGAGGTGGGGGACGAGCGGCACCTGACATTTTTTGAGATGATGGGCAATTTCAGCTTTGGTGGATATTTCAAAGAAGAGGCGATCAAACTGGCGCACGAATTTTTGACCAAAGAAATAGGACTCAAAATCTCTTATGTAACGATCTTTGAAGGTAAAGACAGTATTGGCGTGTCGAAGGACGAAGTGTCGCGGAATATATGGCGATCTTTAGGGGTTGGCGATATTCGGGAAGAGGGCATGGAAGATGTGTTCTGGGGTCCGACCGGAAGCGCGGGGCCGTGCGGGCCCACGACCGAAATTTACTGTAAAAACGGCGCGGGACAGGATATTGAAGTTTGGAATATCGTGTTCAATGAATTTTTTTTCAACGGTTCGCGCGATGAACTTCTGTCCGGCGATTCCGGCAAAAAGTTGGAACGGTTGAAAACGCCGGGCGTGGATACGGGCATGGGACTTGAGCGGCTCGCCATGATCGCGCGGAACAAGAGAAATATTTTTGAGACGGATTTGTTTATCCCGTTCCATAGATTTATGCGAGCTGGCGTAAGCCACAAGGAAGAGATGCGCGTAATCGCCGATCATACAAGAGCTGTAACATTTTTGCTTGCCGATGGCGCCCGTCCTTCCAATAAAGACAGGGGATATATTTTGCGGCGTTTAATTAGGCGGGTGATCATGCAGTGGCAACAATTGGGATTCTCTCGAAATACGCTACTTGATTTAGTAACGAGAGTCATTGAGCAATATGAAGTTTTCTACAAGGAATTGAAATCTAATCAAACAGCTATCCAGGAAGAGTTTATGATTGAAGCGGAAAAGTTTGATAAGACATTACGAATCGGAGCAAGAGAATTTTTTGATAGGTTCCCTGATATGAAGGATCAAAAAGGTATGCATCAGATAAAAAGGATTTCAGGAGACGATGCGTTTTATTTTCATCAGAGTTACGGCTTGACTCTTGACGTAATGAAAGATTTTGCAAAAAAAGGAGGACACATTCTCGAAGTCAATGAGAAAGAATTTGAACGAGCCATGGAGAAGCATCGGGAAATTTCCCGCGCCGGATCAGTTGCGAAATTCGGGGGGCACGGGCTGTATCTGAAAACCGGCGAGGTCACGATTCGCGACGAATCCGAGGTAGAAAAAGTAACACGACTGC
>CAYVMH010000075.1:0-3386 GCA_964452595.1 uncultured Candidatus Saccharibacteria bacterium | reverse complement strand
GAGAATGATCTCTACCGGCCGACCGTCTTCCAGATACGGCATATCTTCTTCGGGAAGAATACACGATATCACGCCTTTGTTACCGTGGCGCCCCGCCAGCTTGTCGCCAACAGACACCTTGCGAAGTTGCGCCACATCCACCTGAACCTGTTTGATCACGCCTGCGTCCAGTTTGTCGCCGCGCTCACGCGAAAACACGCGAATGCCCACGATGCGCCCGCGCTTGCCGTGCGGGAGCCGGAGCGACGTGTCTTTTACGTCGCGCGCCTTCTCGCCGAATATCGCGCGCAGCAGTTTTTCCTCCGGGGTCAGATCCGATTCTCCTTTGGGTGAGATCTTGCCCACGAGAATGTCCCCGGAGCGCACTTCGGCGCCGATGCGCACAATGCCATCCTCGTCAAGATTGCGCAGTTTGTCCTCGCCGACGTTTGGGATATCCGCGCTTGTGATTTCGGGCCCGAGTTTGGTATCGCGCACGTCAATGGTGAAGTCTTCAATGTGGATCGAGGTATACCGATCTTCTTTCAAGAGCCGTTCGGAAAGAACAATCGCGTCCTCGTAGTTGGCGCCGGACCACGAAACAAACGCCACAAGCACGTTTTGGCCAAGCGCCAGGTCTCCACGATCCGTGGATGAGCTGTCAGCCAGCACGTCGCCTTTTTTTACTTTCTGGCCGGGTCGTACGACCGCGATCTGGCGAATCACGGTAAACGCGTTGGTGCGCTGGAACGAGACAAACGGATACTCATAGAGCTTGCCCGACTTGCCGGCTACATTGATGTGGCGCGCATCCACTTCCTCAATCACGCCGTCCTCCTCCGCCAAGATCACGCGTCCGGAATCGCGCGCCGCCTTTGATTCAACCCCGGTCGAGACCAGCGGCGCCTGCGCCTTGATGCAGGGCACTGCCTGGCGCTGCATGTTTGATCCCATGAGAGCGCGGTTGGCGTCGTTATTTTCCAAAAATGGGATCAGGCTGGTTGCGATGCTGATGGCCTGCTGCGGAGATACGTCCACATAGTGCACCTCTTCCCGACGCACGATGCTCGGGCTTCCCTGCACGCGCGCCCCAACGCGGTCTTCAACAATGACCCCGTCTGTGTCCACTTTGATGCCGGCATGCGCAATATTATATTTTATCTCGGCAACCGCGTTGAGGTATTCGACCTCCCCGGTCAGTCTGGCGTTCTCCACGCGCATGTAGGGGGTCTCAATCAGGCCGAGCGTATTGAGTCGAGCGTATGAGGCAAGATGCCCCACGAGTCCGATGTTTGGGCCCTCCGGCGTCTGAATCGGACAGATACGGCCATAGTGGGACGGGTGCACGTCGCGCACTTCAAACCCGGCGCGCTCGCGCTGGAGTCCGCCCGGGCCCATGGCCGAGAACCGGCGTTTGTGCTCAAGCTCCGAGAGCGGATTCACCTGATCCATGAATTGCGAGAGTTGAGATGAGGTAAAAAATTCTTTTACCGAGGCCATGAACGGACGCGCGTTGATGAGCTGTGCCGGAGTAAGTGAGAAAAGATCAAGCGTTGACATCCGGTCCCGCACAATGCGCGCCATGCGGTTGATGCCGACGCGCAATTTGTTTTGCAAAAGCTCCCCGACTCCGCGCACGCGCCGATTGCCCAGATGGTCTATGTCGTCTGCGGGCGCGTCGCCTATGGTATTCAAGCGCATGATCTCTGCCATGACCGCGACAATATCTTCCACAGAAAGGATGCGGTGCGAACGATCTTCCTGCTTGCCGCTCGGCAATTTTGCGGCATGGCTTAATCGCTGGTTGAACTTATAGCGCCCAACCTCGGCAAGATCGTAGCGGTCGAAGCTGATCATGGACTGGATGAGCGTGCGCGCATTGTCCACGGTTGCGAGGTCTCCCGGCCGGATGCGTTTGTATACTTCGATAAACGCCTCATCGCGGGTCTTTGACGGATCGCGCTCGAGCGTTTTTCCTATGTACGACAACTCGCCGTTGTCTGTGTCTCGGAAGCGCTCAAGGATCTCATCATCGTTGGTCAATCCGAACACGCGCAAAAGAGTTGTCGCCGGTATTTTTCGCTTGCGGTCGATCTTCACGTGGATTGACCCGTCAACGTCTGTCTCGAATTCAAGCCACGCTCCGCGGTTGGGAATAATCTTTGCGCCAAAGTAGCGTTTGCCCCGCGACACGAAGCTCGTGAAGTAGACGCCCGAGGAGCGAATCAGCTGTGATACCACGACGCGTTCCACGCCATTTACAATAAAGGTGCCCCGCGGGGTCATGATGGGAAAATCTCCAAGGTATATCTCCTGCTCCTTCAGCTCTCCGCTTTTCTTATTGGTCAGACGCGCACGCACCCGGAGCGGCGCCTCGTATGACATATTGAGCTCGCGGGATTTCACTTCGGTGAACTTGGGCTCATCTAAAGAGAATTGGACGAATTCGAGCATGAGCTCGTTCCCGCCGTAATCCTTGATCGGAGAGATCTCGTCAAAGAGCTCACGCAACCCTTTTTCAAAAAACCAGTTATATGAGTTGAGCTGGATTTCCGCAAGGTTCGGCGGTTCAACCGCGGACTTCCGATATTGGGAAAAGTATTTTTTCTCCATAAAAAAATGAAAAAGCTAAAAGCCCTTCTTATGTGAGGGTTCATAACCACCTTTTGCGATTTTAACTAAATTCGCAAATAGGGCAAATCATTAATATTTTGTTACCTATCTCTTTTTTCTTCTGTTTGCCGAGCAGAAATCTACCGTACAAGAAAAGTATAGGGGGAAACCCGCTTCTTGTCAAGTACACTTTATCCACAACCCTAAAAACGTCCCTCGAGGAAAACCATCATAACACTCGCGAGCAGATATTATATTGCAGTTCTGCTCCTTCCCGTGATACACTATGCCGGTACCGGCAGAAAATATGCATTCGGCAGCTGAATTACTGATCGCCTCTGTTACGCCCCAAAATCTCGAACGGGGCGTTTTATGGTTTTCAGAAAACCGCGAAGCGGTGAAAAGGGCAGGCATGACGCACCTGTGGTGGCGGAATAATGTCGTCGTGCTGGAGGAGAGCCTCGTCATACAACCTTCCGAGCTTGTCCGGCGTCTGACCAACCTTGGCTATGAGCGGAGTCACACCGTAAGCGGCAAGGGCGTGATGAGCGTTCGCGGAGGTATTGTCGAGATTTGGCCAGTCAATACAGCAACTCCATATCTGATCGAATTTAACGGAAACGTCGTCTCGGAAATTTTGCCGCGGCTGGAAATTGAGGAGGGATCAAAACCCAGACCAAGCCAGAACTATGCGATTGAAAAACTTCCGATCGGAAGTTATGTCGTACATATTCATCACGGCATCGGGATATTCCAAGGCGTTCAAAAAGACCCTGCGCCAATAAATCAACATC
>CAYVMH010000074.1:0-3407 GCA_964452595.1 uncultured Candidatus Saccharibacteria bacterium | reverse complement strand
GAGTGGACTGTTCCGCAGATCACGAGTTTCTTATCCGGCATTTGGCTGAATGCTTCAAGCGCAATATCCAGTCCTTTCAGTGCCGCACCGCTGCCGCCGATCCAGAGGAATTTGTTTTTTGCATCATCGTAGTTACGCTCCGGCAAGTCGAGAAGCACTGTTGCGGAAAGCGGTATTGGATACAGTGGCTTGCCCGCATACTTGAACGTATCCTGCGTGAATTTGTTGCCGAGTACTGTGGCCATGTCGGCATTCTCGATGTGGAAGGTTGGCGCGCATGTCCGCTGCGGCTTGATGGCAACGCCTTTGACTTTCATGATGCGGTCGATCTTCTCGTACTCGGCGAAATTGTTGACGGTCCAGTGGCATATCACGACATGCAAGATTTTTTTACACTCTGTGCCGAGCATAGGCGCGAGCCGTTCAAGATTCTGCGCGATGTCTATGAAGAAGTCGTATTTCTTTTTTGGAATGAATTTGGCGTTGTTTGAATTGATCACGTCAACCGCGTATCCTCTGCGCAAAAAGTTCTGCGCGATCTCATAACATTCCCAGTAGCTTGTATGGTATGTGGAAAAGTCCTCCCACGGCGCCATGGTAAAAGGCTCGGTCAGATACGAAAACAGGACATTACCCTTTCGTGGTCCGCACGGCTTCAAGTGGATTACGCCGAATGCCTTGTTCCAAATCTTTCGTTTGTATGCCTGGAGCGTTGCCAACATTGATGTTACTAGATAGGGAAATAATTCTGTTACGATTTTTGCTTGTTTTGGCGACGCGTGTGATGCTTTTTCCCATATACGTGTCGCACGAGCTCCTGATCTTTTTGAGAATCCCCGAGGAGCATAAGATTTTTTCTCTCAACAAGCCGGAAGATGCTCTGTGCCAGGGAATCACGCTCGTTTGTCTTTATAAAATTCGTTCTAAACGCCGCATAGTCCTTGATAAAACAATGCCCGCCGGCACCTCTTCCGTTTTTATGGATGGGATTAGTGTAGTATTTGGATATCATCGGATCGGCATCAATGGCTTTTTTGACCATATGCCAGTCAGCGCTGAAAGTGCGGGCGTAGTCGTGCATCATGTTCCAGAAGACAATCTGGAAATAGCCGTGGATATTATGGCAATACTTGATGACCTCTGCCTCGACTGGCGTGCAGACTATGGTCGCAGGCGCATGCGGAAGCAGGGATACGATGCAGGCTATCTTCTCGTCGGTCTCTTTTTTCCGGAGGCGTTGGGTCGGTATCCCGACTACATTCATAAACGGTTTTGCGGCGTCTTCTCGGGCGTTATTTGCAATAAGAAATTCCGGCGAGTGCACAAGCAGGACATTCCTAAATTCTTTTTGGAGCATATCTGTTGTGTATGGCAGTATGGTTGATTTGATAACCGCCGTTTTATTCTTGGCGTTCAGAAGTGCTATTGATTCGCGCAGCGCAGAGAGATCCTGTTTCCCGCGTATCGTGGGAGTGGGCACCGCGATGAATGTAACATCGCATTCCCGTATGTGTTGTTTATTTCTGGCATACTGTTTCTCCAGAGCATAGCGAATAACCTCAAATCCTCTGTGCTCAAGATCGTCGGCTATCGCTTTGCCGACAACTCCCTGGCCGATAAAGCCGATCCGTATCTTGGTTCGTTTTCCGTGCTTTGTAGTTTTCATATTGTTGTCTCAAGCCAGAGCTCCAGACACAGAAGCACCCAGATCTTGTAATGCGTTTTGATATTTTCCTGCTGGTAGAAATCGTGCAAATAATACGCCACCGCCTCTTTGTTGAAGAATTCATAGATCATCGCGGTATCGCCGAGTTTTTCGTGCACGAACTTTTTCATCGCGCCGGTTTTCAGCCAATCAATCACCGGTGCGCCAAATCCCTGCTTGCGCCGATACACGAATTCTTTGGGCATGATTTCTGAGAGTATATCTTTCAAAATTATCTTTCCGCTTGTCCTGTCCATTTTATACGTTTCAGGCAGATTGTACACGTACTCGGCAAGCCGGTAGTCGAGAAACGGACAGCGCACCTCGAGCGAATGCATCATACTGGTGCGGTCTACTTTGGTCAGAAGCTGTCCGGGCAGATATGTAGTGAGATCAAACAGGTTAATTTTCTGGGTGTTATTTTTTCTGTATGCTTCGGCTTGTTCCCCTACGATATCGCTATTCACCGCATGGGGATTTTTCCAGAGTTTGCGTCGCTCGTGCGGCTGGAAAATAGACATAAGCTTCAGGTGTTCGCGAAATGGATTTGAAGCGAATGCGTTTTTGAGATGTACGACTTTCTGCACGTTCCAGTATTTCCAATACCATCCGTAGCCCATGAAAAGCTCGTCCGCGCCGTCGCCGGAGAGCGCCACTTTCACTTTTGATGCGGCAAGTCCGGAGACGAGATGTTGTGGGAAGTTCGACGAATCCGCGTGCGGCTCGTCCATGTAGGCGATGACATTGGTGAGCTCATGCGTCAGATCACTGGTCGCCTGCAGAGTATAATGATCCGTGCCGATCTTCTCTGATGCCTCTTTGGCATAGGGAAGTTCGTTGATATAGTGCTCGTAGCCGACGGTGAAGGTCTTGAGAGGATGGTTTGAAAACTTTTGCGCGTACGCGCACACAAGCGTGGAGTCCACTCCTCCCGAAAGCAATGAGCCTACCTCGACATCCGCGATCATGCGTTTGCGTACCGAATCCCGAAAGAGCCGCTTGATCTCGTCTTTGGCATCCGCATACGAGACCGATAGGGGATTTTGCTCAAGCTGCCAGTAGCGGGAAAGGGTCAGCGCGTTCTGCCCGATCTTGAACGAAGCGCTGTGCGCCGGGGGAACCACATAGATATTTTTATACACGCTTTTCCACGGCGGTATGTACATGAGCGTAAGATAATTGTCAATTGCTTCAGGATCAATGATGCCACCGATTCCTGCTTTCAAAAGCGCTTTTATTTCCGAGGCAACGAAAAGCATGCCGCGCTCGTTAAACGCGTAGTACAGCGGCTTTTTTCCGAACCGGTCCCGTGCCATAAAGAGCAGGTGCTTTTCTTCGTCCCAGATCACAAACGCAAACATGCCATCAAGGTATTTCGGGCAGTCGGCGCCATATTCGCGATACGCCTTCAGGATCGCTTCCGTGTCTGATTTGGTGGAAAAAACATGCCCCTTTGCTTCAAGATCTTTTTTTAGTTCGCGATAGTTATAAATCTCCCCGTTAAACGTGATCGCGATTTTTTTCTGATTATCTCGCATGGGCTGGTGCCCGCCGGACAGATCAATGATCGAGAGCCGTGTCTGTCCCAGCACGCAGGAAGAGAATGACAAAATTCCGTGATCATCGGGACCCCGTTTGGCAAGCGAGCCGAGCATCGCGTCAATGCGCGAGCGCTCATATTCTTTTATGTTTTTTCCATGGA
>CAYVMH010000073.1:0-3462 GCA_964452595.1 uncultured Candidatus Saccharibacteria bacterium | reverse complement strand
CGCGGCAGTAGCGTTTTCATAAATTTTAAATCAACACTTGTCTCAACGATCGTGGACGAAATGTTGGTTTAAAGGTGCGGGATAATAATAGCAAACCAACGAGGTTTGCTTTCTTTTTTGGTCAAGAGCTAAAACGGATTTCTCGCCCCGCGGATCTCAAAGTGGACATGACAGCCGGTGGAGTTGCCGGTGGAGCCGATTGTGCCGATCTGGACGCCCTGGCTGACGTGTTGCCCCACCGTCGTAAAAATCGCGTTCAGGTGCGCATACAGACTTTGAGTTCCGTTTCCGTGGCTGACCACCACGTATTGCCCGTACCCGCCGTTCCAGCCGGAGCTGCGAGACGCGATCACTATCCCATCCGCGGATGCAAGCACGGGCAGGCCGCAGGAGTTTGCAAGGTCAACCCCGTTGTAGCCGTGTATTCCGCGCGAGCGCCTGCCTCCGACAACCGGGCGAACATAATATCCCCGATACTCGGGAAGACCCAAGACGCGAGAGCCTCCGGGGGAAGATACGGAACGCGCGGGTCTGGTTGGCGCCGCAACGGCGATCTCGCCGTCGGGAATGAGCACGGTGCTTCCCGGCTCAAGCGCTTCGCCGACCGCGAGATTGTTAAAACTCAAGATATCGGCCTTAAAGCTCAAAATGTCCGCATCGTCGCTCATGTCCTTGGGCTTGAATTTTCGCACGATTGAATCGATCGAATCGCCCTTTTTCACTTCATATTGGATTCCAGAAACCGGCAGGATGATGAGTGTTTCTCCGGCCTTGATCTCCGATGCGTTTTTCAGATCGTTTGCCCAAAGAAGGGTATTGAATGAGATACCAAACTTATTGGCAATGCCCCTGCCGGTATCCCCGGGCTGTATTACATACGCGATAATCTTGTCTTGGCCGTTCTCTGATATGATGCCAAGCGGATTCAACGAGCCGATCAAAGCGCTGTCTTGCACCACGGAGAGCGGAGATGGATCCGGATCGATCTTCCTGCCGTTGCTATCCGCATCATCTGGTTGCTGGCCCACTTGCCTGCTTCCCAACAACGGAAGCGAGATGGTCGCCGTCGCCAGATCAGGATCTACCGCCGCGGTGTTGTTCGGCAAAAAGAGTTTTGCCAGATTTGAAAAAAAACCGGCCCGGGCACGGGCTGGAATAAAAATTGCGCCAACGAGGACTATATATGAAGCGACCACAAGCCCTTGCTTGATACAAAACCTGCCCTGTATAATATTTCCTTTAGATAAGCCGTTTTTTCCCATAAAAACAAAAAGCGCGTATCGCTTCTCTCTATAGTACCCTATGTCAAACCAGCGGTCAATGATTTTATGCACACATTATTCACAGAGGGAAACGGCGACTTTTGCCTTGAGATAGTTTTTTCTGTTAACCTAAAACATCATGAACCTCCTCAAGGGACTCAATGAAAAACAACTAGAGGCGGTGTGTACCGTTCATGGGCCCGTGTTGATCCTCGCGGGGCCTGGCTCGGGCAAGACCAAAACAATCACACACCGCATCGCGCACCTTATCACAACCGGCGTTCCTGCCGACCATATCCTTGCCGTCACCTTTACCAATAAGGCCGCGGGCGAGATGCGTGAACGAGTTCTACAGTTGTTGGGTTCACGGAGTTCCGGGACAGATGTCTCTCCAGATGACCCATCAATCCATCAATCCATCAATCCACCCCACCTCCCCTTCATCGGAACCTTTCACAGCTTTTGCGTGCGAATCCTCCAAGCTCACGCCGAGAAGCTCGGCTACCTTCCGCGCTTTACCATCTTTGACGACAGCGATACGTCAGGACTCATCAAAGAGATCATGGCTGATTTCGAGATCAACCCCAAGCAATTTTCTTACGCGGCCATAGGCGCCGAAATCTCGCGGCTCAAAAACGAGCTTATCACGCCCGCGCATTATGCCCAAACCAATGATCTCTCCAACCCTTTCCCGCACACCATCCAAAAAATCTACACCGAATACCAGCACCGGCTCCGCCAGTCCAATGCCATGGATTTTGACGATCTGCTCTGCAACACGGCGCTTCTATTTGAAAATCACCCAGAGGTGCTTGCCGCATACCAGAACCGCTTCAGATATATCCATGTGGACGAATGGCAGGACACAAACTTCGTGCAATATCTCCTCATCAAGATGCTCGCCCAAAAACACCAAAATCTTGCGGTTGTGGGAGATGATGCACAAGCAATATACCGATTTAGAGGCGCCGATTTCCGCAATATTCTTAATTTCGAGCAGGATTGGCCTGACGCCAAGGTGATTGTCCTTGATCAAAATTACCGATCAACCCAGGTTATCCTCAATGCGGCCAGCGCCGTCATCGCCCGCAACAAAAATCAGCGTGAAAAAAAACTGTGGACCGAGCAGCAGGGAGGGAGCCAGCTTGTGCTCTCCATGACGGAAAATGAGCGCACCGAAGCCGCATATCTACTGGAAACTATGCAGGAACAGCAAGCAGGCGGATACGCGCTCAAGGACATGGCGGTACTGTATCGGACTAATGCACAGTCCCGCGTCTTTGAGGAAATGTTGCTTGAAAATAGTGTTCCATACAAGATTGTCGGCGGAGTCCGGTTCTACCAGCGCAAAGAGATAAAGGACGTCTTGGCATACATCCGACTGCTGTTGAATGAGAAAGACACGATATCGCTCAAGCGTATCATCAATGTGCCGCCCCGCGGGATTGGTAAAAAATCTCTCGAGTTTTACCGCGATCGAACACTGAAACTTCCGGGCAAAACAAAGACCGAGGCGCTTGATGCCTTTGATGCCTTGCTTGCCGGGCTTCGCAACGCCATGTACCAAGAAACCGTATCTGGCTTTATGAAGCGCCTCGTCTCCACAATTAAGTACCGGGAATATCTTGAGAAAACACAGCCCCAGGCCGAAGAGCGCTGGCAAAACATTGAGGAGTTGGTCAGCGTCGCCAAAGGATATGATGATCTTGACCCGCCCGCCGGACTTGAGAAGCTACTCGAAGACGCCGCGCTCATGTCTGAACAGGATGATACAGATGCGCCGCGAGACGTGATCAATTTGATGACCTTGCACGCCGCAAAGGGCCTTGAGTTTCGCATTGTGTTCCTGGTGGGGCTCGAGGAGGGTATCTTCCCCCATAGCCGGGCATTATTTAACCCCAGCGAACTTGAGGAGGAGCGCCGCCTTTGTTATGTGGGCCTCACCCGCGCGAAGGAAAAGGTGTTCCTTTCCTGCGCGCTCCGGCGCATGCACTTTGGATCCATACAAGCCAACATCCCGTCGCGATTCCTGCGCGAGATCCCCGAACATCTGATTGAGATACGCGACGAAAACAATGCGGACGACATTTTTATTGAGTAGCTAAATTTTATAGATTGTTAACAATCTATTCAACGATCGTGGACGAAGTGTTAACGATGAACCGTGCTCATATCCGCACCACATTTTAATAAGCTCCTC
>CAYVMH010000072.1:0-3520 GCA_964452595.1 uncultured Candidatus Saccharibacteria bacterium | reverse complement strand
GCCTTATCCACGCCGCCAGCGTTCATCCTGGACCAGGATCAAATCCTCAATAAATTTGGAAGCTGGAAACTGGAGTGCGAGAAGCTGGAAAGAATTCTCCAGCTTCCGGTATCCGGCTTCCGGGCTTCCGGTTTTTAATCGGAACAGCTGGAAAAAGATAATTCCAGACTGTTTTTAGGATTCATAAAATTGTAAATTTGCTTTCCTTCCGGCAAAATTTCAGGCACAACAACACCCACGCAAAACCGGATGCTATCTGATTTTACGTGGGTGTGTATTTCCGGACGACAACTTCCGGAAATACCGCAACTCGTTGTGAATTTATCGACTGTACAATCACACTAATCGCTTTTGTTTTTCTTGTCAAGCGCGCGCAAAACGGCGACTACCCAATCTTAAATATTGCGCGCCGCCGTTACAAAACGTATCGGATGCCGCTGCTTGACAGAATATCGTGAGTACTATACTCATACACATAGGAAAAACTTCATACGGGACAAAAAAGGGAGCGTACAAATGACCGTTTATGAGATCTTGAAAGGGTTCTTTTACTTCATTGCTGGCGTCTGCATCATCCTGGGACTGGCACTCATTATAGGCATACCCTTTATGAGCATGTTTATGTGGCCCGTAGCGCCGTATCAGGTCTGGACTTTTGCAAACCCGGTTCAGATGCTGGAATCGGGCGTTGTGTTGTTTCTCGCGGGCATAATCATAGTATGCATAATACCCCGGAAGAAATAGCTGCGCGCAAGTTTTCACACACGGAGAGGGCATCGCCTCGGTACGCATGAGTTCGTACGCGCGATGCCTATTTTAATTGAAACACGCTCATCTGCCATCCAGAATTAAATTTTTTGCGATATTCCAATATTGAGCATTGTTTTGTTTCTCCCGCGCGTAATACCACCATTCCGAACCCCAGAGGTAGTACTCGTCAAAGCCGGTGTCTTTGGCGAACTGGATGGTTTCGCGAAAATAGTCCGGGGAGAAGATGTGTACTTGGTCATCATATGACCATAACGGCGACTCAACCCGCCCCCATGGCTCGGCCTGCAACTCAATCACCACAAATGGTTTTGCATACTCTCCCGTGAACCAGCGCGCAAATCGCTGTCTGAATCGAAAAAACGAGGGACTCAAGGGATAATCAATGATGCCGGTGTAGCGTCCGATTGACGGCGGATAGATGCGCCGATACATGGTGGTGCCAAATATATCTCCGGCCCTGATCGCCCGATTCCACAATCCGAACTCTCCGCCGTCTGTAATGACAATCGGGTGCGCCGGATCAAGCGATCGCACCAGCGCAACTTCTTTCTCAAGAAAATCAATACCGCGCTTCGGACACTCGCCAAATTTCAAAAACGGCTCGTTCTCGACCTGCCACATTTGCAGAGCAGGATTATCGCGATAGCGCGTGATGACTTCGCGCACATAGGAGATCACGTGCGCCTCCCGCTCATTGGGAGATTCCGGATAGCTCAGAGACAGCTGACCCACCCACTTTGGAATATGGCATTCGGGCCAGCGCGGCGTTCTCATGCCGACCGCGAGTATCACTTGAATTCCCCGCTCGCGCGCACGATCCAGCTGCCAGTCAAGAGCTGAAAAATCAAACTGGCCCTGCGAGGTTTCAATCTCATCCCAATATGCGACGAGGCGCATTTTTTTTGGGCGCAGTTCGTCCACAATCGCGGAGAAGTTCTTCTGCCAGTCAAGCCCGAGCGCGCGGCTGTATGTATCTGAAAACGTAACACCCCAGACGATATCGCGATCCGGATCAACCGGAAGCGCAGCCGCATAGGTTACGAGCCCGAGCGCAATCAGTCCCACGCCAATGCAGCTCGTCGCGCTCATCTTTCCGATCATGCGCAACCCACGCGCACGCTCCTTGAGCAGGAACCACCCCGCGACAAAGATGACCGCATGGCGCATGCTTTGCGTCGCGTCCACGAGCGCCGGATGCGCGAGAAAAATCGCGCCGCTCACGAGAAACGAGCCAAGCGCCCCATACACGCGGTTTGCAAAATACCATCCGCGGTTCTCAGTGCTTGCGGTCTCGGAGAGTGCGAACACACGCTGCCTGATGCGAGGAATCAGCAGTAACGTGAGCGCGAATATAATTCCGCCCATGCGCGGCCAGAAAAAACCGGCGAGGAAGTTCGTCTGCTCAAACGTTATTTTGGTGAGCACATTGGAGATCCCGAAGCACAGCGCACCCCCCAAGGCAAGCAGAAAAACCGCAACGCGCAATTCTTTCTTCTCCGTGATAAAGAAAAGAAATCCGCCAAAGATGAGAATACTGAACGCGACAAAATCGCCAAAGCCGAGAAATTTTTGTTCCAAAAGAGACCCGATGGTAAGGGTTGCAATAGGCGAGAGCGCGCCCACGAGCGCCAGGGTGCCCGCAACCTCGGCCTTGCGAATCGCAAGAAACACGCAAAGCATAGCCGCGATAAAAAATGCTCCCGCAATAAGCGCCACGGGAAGGACGGCGAGAGAAATGTTTGCAACGCCAAAGGGCAGAAGCAGAAAAGAAAAAATGCCGAGGAGTCCGAACCAAAACGTATACACCCACGGATCAACAAACCCGCGCCGCAGGAGCAGCTTGTCAAAGACCGCCGAGGTGCCAAGAACAATCTGGGCGGTGAGCGCGATGAGAAGCCAAGTCATGGGTGAGTGTTCTCTTCAGAATCGCCCGCTTCAACCTCGGCAAGATCGGCGCCAAACAGCAGATTTGAAACCACATTGCCGATAATCATGATCAGCAGGCCGAATAATGCAAGACCCACAAAGCGCGTAACGATAGCGATGATGATACCGGCTTGCGTTGCGGGCAGTATGCCGGATATGCTGCCGCCAAAAATCATCTCGGCAACCCACAATATAGCCAGTGGAATATTTGCAAACTCAGACCGGTCGCCCTCAGCCACAAACATGATCGTGGCAAGCAAAAAGATGGAAGCAAAAAGAGCGGTAAAATAGATTTCTACGTTCAAGAACGCAATGCGCCTGCGCGTCTCTCTCTGCGCCGCCCGCGCATCAACGCGGCGCCGCATACTTTTGGCATACATGGCCCTGCACCGCAACGTCCGCAAGAGACGCAACACTCGCAGGATTCTGATTTTGCGCAAGAGCGTGGACGCGCCGGTCCACGGCATCAGATACACCGGGATAATAGATAGCAGATCCACGATGCCAAAAAAACTGCGCATATAGGCAAGCCGTCGCTCCGCGGTCCAGACGCGCAAAAGATACTCAATCGTAAAGGAGACGAGCACCACCAATTCTATGCCATAGAAAATCGCGTCATACTTCACCTGCAACGGGTGCACCGTCCCAAGCGCCACAGCTAGCACAGAGACCACGGTGAGTACCGCAAGCATATCGTTGATCAACATAAAATAGGGCGCTGACGGATCGTTGAGAAGCCGGGCAATTTTGTTTTTGAGCGTGATGTCGCGCATATGACCCGTATCATACACCACTTCGCGCGCCGCGTCCATAAAAACTCCGG
>CAYVMH010000071.1:0-3523 GCA_964452595.1 uncultured Candidatus Saccharibacteria bacterium | reverse complement strand
ATCCGGATGAGCACGCACGCCTTGTGCATCAAGCGCCACCGGTGACAGTTTGCGGCTCGCATCTGCAGGCAAGTACAAACCGCTATAGTAGTGGGAGGGATACACCATAAACGAGATATAATCAAAACTTTCTCCGATGTCCTGCAATCGCTGCCCAATGCCCACGTCGCCTGTAAGCAGCGTCGCATACCCGAAAAGATCGGCCGAGATGATAATATCCGGTTTATACGCGCGCAACTCGCCGCCGAGAAACGAGAAAAAGCTTTTCATCACTTCATATTTTTGCACCTTGCGATCCCACGTCGGATAGATCGCAGCCGCCACGTCGCCGTCAGACGGAAACCGGATATAATCAAATTGTAGTTCGTCAAACCCAAGATCAATCATCTGCTTGGAAAACGAGACAATATAATCGCGCGCGCCCTGGGACGCCGGATCGAGCCAGTAGCCGCCTTTGTTGTCCTGCCACAAGATAGAGGCCGGATGCCGGATGCTGGATGCCGGAGAGCGAAGGTGTTTCTTGTTTGCGCACTGATCAAAAACTTTTTTCGGCGATGCCCGCTTCAGATACCACTCCGGATGCGCGTGGATCTCGGAGGCGTCTTTGAAAACCACAATCCGCGCGATCGCCCAGATGTCATTGCGATGCAGTTCGTCGAGCAATTTCTTCAGATGCTTCAGATTATAATCCGGACCACATACCTCTTTCACGTCAATCACGATGCCGTTGATCTCCGTTGTTTTTGCAAGTCCGATAATATGATTGCGCAGTCGCACCGCTCCCGCTCCCTGGTCATTCGCAACATCGACCGTCATGTAAAGCCCCTTAATCTCGCTGGATCGTTTGAGCGCCTCCTCGCGCAGTTCTTCCGGAGATTTCTCCTGCGCTTCCGACCGCAATGAATCCCCTGCCTGAAGGAGCGCTCCCATCATTCGTTTTACCCCTGTTGGCTTTTCGGAGCCGCGGGATATGAAAGTCAATAAAGCTGCCGCAATAATTCCGGCAGCTACTACTCCAAAGAATCCTTTGAGAAAAGATTTCATAGCTAGACGATACCGCGACCAATGATTGTTAACAATTATCCGAACGATCGTGAATCAATTGTTAACAATCAAAATATTCTAGTCAAAGACAAGCGTTGAGCCGACGATATCGCCCTTCTCAAGACCATGAATCAAGACGCTCACATCATTGCCAACTTTGTCGAATTCCTGCGGCACCTCGTCCCGATACTCAAGACTGCGCACCTCGCCGACCTTGCCGTTGGCCATGACCTTCATCTTGAGCTTGATGGTACCCTCCAAAAGCACCCCCACCACGACCAACCCTTTCCCGATCATCGAGAATGAATCCCGCACCTGTAATTTTGCCCCGTGTTTTCGCATAAAAATTTTTTAACCGTGCGGCCAGCGAGAATCGGACTCGCGCTTACTGCTTGGGAAGCAGTCGTCCTGCCACTAAACTATGGCCGCGCGGATGATTAAAGATAAATGGAATGATCGCCGACCGAGTGAAACCAGATGATGTCGCTTTTCGCGAATTCAAAAATAATCCGATACTTTTGATCAATACTGAACGCCCAGAATCCTTTGAGGCGCCCGCCAAGTTTGTGGGTATCGAGCATGGGATCAAAAACATCACCACCGAATAGTCGTTCTTTCTCTTCAGCGATAATCTTAATCCTGTTTGGCAATCTTCTATACTCGCGTTCAAATTTTGACGAGTAGTAAATCTGCATGACAAGAAAAATCCTACCGCAAATCTTTCAGAGAGCACAAGAGTTTTCCTTTTCCCCGACGAAGCTCTTTTCGCGACTCCTCCAATTCAACGACAAGTTTACCCTGCATCCACAGACGGATAAGCGCGCGGAAAAATTCGCTCTTTGTAGAGAAGTTTTCTTTTTTCATCGCCTCCTCAACAGCTGCAGTCATTTGTTGCGGAAGAGAGATGTTGATGATATTGCGCATATGGTTTTTTATGATCGTAATAATTTATATTACAATCTTACCTCAAACGCGACAGGTATGTCAAGCTGCAGCCACAGGCAATTCACCGATACTTTGGCGTGACCCAAAATCCCAGACGGAATCTGCCGCCGAGTATCACGCGAGTTTGCGCTTCAAGCGCCGGGATCGCGCCAAATACGATCATGGTGATGGGCATGAGCAGCCACTGAAGGAAATATAAAAGATGGTGGCGCCTCCCAAACCATTCAGGCTTTGGCGGCAAGAGGATGAGTGCAAAAAACGCCGAGGAGATAATGCCCACCATGGCAAATGTCATAATGAATCGTGTGATGCGGGGCAGATTGTAGGAGAGCACGGAGATGTTAAACTCGGATCCGCCGATCGTCACCGGCAGCCAGCCAAGCACGAAAATAATGATCGAGTTGGTCGCCCACGAGTGGAAACCCTCGATATAATGAAATCCGCGATAGAGCTTTTTTCCGAACGGCATTTTTGGACGACGGCGAAATCCCTCGAGCATATAGGGAATATTCTCGCACCCGCCCCACGCCCAGCGGCGCTGCTGCTTGTAGAGATTTTTTATGGTTTGCAAAAATGTCGGCGCCACATTGGCATCCATCGAGACCGGATACAGGATCGGCACCACGCGCCAGTCGCCGTCGTAGTGGAGAAAACACTGCCAGAAGATCTGCGAGTCCTCGGATACGATGCCGGTATTCCAAAATCCGATCTCGACCAGCGCCTTGAAGGGCATCGCGTGAGACGAGAACGTGGCCATCCGCTCCGGACGGGATTGCTGAATCATGTGCCAAAACGATGAGGAGAACGCGATTACCCGGCCAAGCGCCGGCGCCTGGTAGATGTTGTTGGTAAAGAGCGGCACCGGCTGAAAACTTGAGCGCTGCGGATACGGACAGGTCAGAAACTCGTATGTCAGGACACCGAAGTATTCCGGAAATACCTGCGTATCCACGTCAAAGACAGACACCATAATTTTCTCATACGGAATCCCCAAGGGATCAATGATCTTTTCTTTTACTTGTCTGCCGGCCCACGTCTCGTTGGACCCCTTGCCAGGAATCTCATCCGGCAACCCAGAGGGATGCGCGGTCGTAAGCAGTTGGAAAAACTTGCCTCTGAATTCCTCCTCAATGCGCCGCGCCGCCTCCTCCCCTTCCGGCGCTCGGGCCTCGGTTGCAAGCACCACGATCATGCGATCCGTAGGATAGTTCGCGGCACAGAGCGAGCCAAACGTCTCGCGCACCAGTTCATACGGCTCTTTGTACATCGGCAATATGACCAGATGGTATACTTCCCGCCAGGGCAGATTTTCTTGTATGAGCCGTTCTTTCCAATTAACCCGCATGTTAGCCCGCATCCGTGTGAACGACGAGCGGAGATGAACGGAGAAAAACAGGGTTTTCAGAAACCAGTACGTATCAAAGACAATAATAAAGACGCTCGTCCACACCGGCAGAATATGCGAAAACACGATCGCCCCGATCAAAGTCCCCCACGCCAGCACCCCGGGCAGGAATTCAAAGAGGCGGAATAA
>CAYVMH010000070.1:0-3523 GCA_964452595.1 uncultured Candidatus Saccharibacteria bacterium | reverse complement strand
GCATCGTACAGTTTGATTTTTCTCTCGCTTCTGCTATAGTGCGGGGTATGGAATCCTCGTCCCTTATGGAGAAAATCGTATCGCTTGCCAAGCGGCGGGGTTTTATTTTTCCCGGATCCGAGATCTATGGAGGTCTTGCGGGTACATGGGACTACGGCCCACTGGGGGTGGAGTTAAAAAATAATCTCAAACAAGAATTCTGGCGCGCTATGGTGTACGGCCGTGAAGACACGGTTGGTCTGGATGCGGCGATCATGATGAATCCAAAAGTATGGGAGGCATCCGGGCATACCGTCGCTTTTGCCGATCCGTTGGTGGAGTGCAAGACGTGCCATGAGCGGTTCCGTGCCGATCATCAGGAGGAAATCGAAGATCATGCGAAAGCGCACAAAAAAAAGAAAGAGGCGGTTTCCTGGACCGAGCCGCGGCAGTTTAATTTGCTGGTGGAGGCAAAACTCGGCGCGGTGGAAGGAGAGAAAACCACCGTGTATCTTCGGGGGGAAATTACCCAGGGTGTGCATGTCAATTTCAAGAATGTCCTGGATTCGACTCATCGAAAACTTCCCTTTGGCGTGGTACAGATAGGCAAGGCGTTTCGCAATGAGATCACGCCTGGAAACTTTACGTTCCGTTCGCGCGAGTTTGAGCAGATGGAACTTCAGTATTACGTGAAGCCGGAGGAACGCGAGGCAAGAGAAATCTTTGAATACTGGAAGCAGGAACGGATGCGATGGTATGTTTCGCTTGGTATGAATGCACAGCATCTCCGCTTTCGCGAACACGAGCCGGATGAACGCGCGCATTATGCTCGCGCAGCTTGTGACATTGAATACGATTCACCCTTTGGGGGCTGGAAAGAAATGGAAGGAATTCACCACCGCGGCGATTGGGATTTATCGCGGCATGCGCAATTTTCCGGACAGGATCTGAGCTATTACGACGAGGAACGGAAAGAACGATATATCCCTTGGGTGATCGAGACATCTGGCGGGGTTGACCGCGCGGTCCTGTTCTTTCTGCTTGATGCGTACACGGAAGAAGAAAGCGAAAAGGGAACACGGGTGGTACTGAAATTGCACCCGAAACTCGCCCCGTATAAAGCCGCGGTTTTCCCGCTATTAACCAATAAAGCCGCGCTTGTGTCAAAGGCAAAAGGCGTGTATGATGCCTTGCGCAAAGACTTTCATGTGGCTTGGGATGACCGGGGCAATATTGGCAAGCGTTATTGGAGCCAGGACGAGATCGGAACCCCGTGGTGCATCACGATTGATTTCCAGACGCTCGAGGACGATACGGTAACGGTGCGAGATCGAGATACCACCAAGCAGGAACGGACGGAGATCAAAGAACTTCGCACCTATCTTGACACATATACATCATGATGTATAATAAGATGGTATGAACCGAACACAAATTTATCTTCCCAAAACACAGACTGATGCGTTGCGTAACCTAGCGCGCAAACAAAGGATGAGCGTATCTGAAGTGATACGGATGATTTTACGCGAGAAACTGGCGCATATGCGCCGCCCTATGGGAACGCGTCGCCCGGAAACATTGATAGAAGCCGCAGAGAGGATCAATAAACTTGGTGGGAAGCGCGCGCCTCGGGATCTTGCGTCCCGGCTTGACGAGTATCTTTATGGAGAGAGATGAGCGGATTTTCGCCGACACCAACTTTTTTGTTGCGCTTTTCCATCCTGCCGACGCGCTCCACGAGGACGCGCGGCGCGTCGCGATCGCGTGCAGCGCCGCTTCCACCCAGTTCGTAATTTCCAATTTCATTTTTCTGGAGACCGTTACGGTGCTGTCTCAACAAAGAGGAAAAAATATTGCGATCGCCGCCGGCAACTATTTGCTTTCCAATCCGTTTATTAAAATGGTGCATGTGGATGAAGCATTGCAACGGGAGACCTGGCATATTTTTAAGGAAGCTTCGGCAAAAAATATCAGTTTTGTGGATGCAAGCATCGTTGCCGTCCTAAAGATGGAAGAAATTTCAACACTGCTTACCTTTGACCTCAAGGATTTTGCCGCGCTCCGCAAACAGCACCACTTCCAGTTCTATGTTCAAAAAAACAGCGCTTGAAAACGGACTGAGGATTTTGACGGCGCCGATGAGCGGCACCAATACGGTGACGATTTTAGTATTGTGCGGGACCGGGTCGGATTACGAACCGCGCGAGATAGGGGGCGTCTCCCATTTTCTGGAACACCTGTTTTTCAAGGGCACGAAAAATCGTCCCACGCCCACGGCGATTACGCACGAGCTTGACGGCATGGGATCCGTGTCCAACGCGTTTACCACGCACGAGGTGACCGGCTACCATATCAAAGCCGGCAAAACGTATCTTGATCAGTCGCTTGATCTGTTGGCGGATATTTATAAAAACTCTCTGCTCTCGCCCGATGAGATTGAGCGCGAGCGGTCTGTGATCGTTGAGGAACTCCACAAAGACCGCGATACGCCCACGCTCTACATCTGGTGGGTATGGGAGCATTTGCTCTATGGTAACCAGCCGGCAGGACTGGATGTGATTGGTGATGAAAAAACTA
The DNA here is from genome assembly GCA_964452595.1 of uncultured Candidatus Saccharibacteria bacterium. Lineage (GTDB taxonomy): Bacteria > Patescibacteriota > Minisyncoccia > Sungbacterales > HO2-52-23 > JACQRW01. The sequence goes on along the minus strand of CAYVMH010000070.1, from coordinate 967 downwards.
TTCGCGCGCTCAAGCAGGCTGAATTTGCCGACTATTTTGCCAGCCAGTATGTTGCGGGCAATACCGTGGTCTCGGTTGCGGGCAATTTTGATGAGCTGCGCACCGTTGAAAAGATAAAAAAGTCATTCTCTGACATTCGCCATGCGCCGCCAAAGTGGCAGAAGCCGGCCGTAGTCGTTGAAGAACAAGCGTCTCCGCGCTTGCTCATCGAATATAAAGAGACCGACCAGACGCACATAGCGCTCGGTTTTCGTGGGTATGACGCGAATCATCCGAAACGCTACGCCGCCGAGATCTTGGCGACGCTGCTTGGCGGATCATGGAGTTCGCGCATGTGGAACCGGATCCGCGAAAAACTGGGCTTGGCCTATACGGTCTGGTCAAGCCATGAGTCATACTCGAACCGCGGGTATCTGATCACCTATGCGGGGGTGGATCATGCCAATGTGGAGCAGACGATTCGCGCGGGGCTTGAAGAATATAAAAACATTTGCGCATCGCCCATTGACGAGGTAGAATTAAAGCGGGTAAAGGATTATATCCGCGGCACCACCTTGATCTCGCTTGAGCAATCCAATGCCGTTGCCGGCTTTGTTGGCATGGAGGAGATCGTGACCGGCAAGCCGCTCACAATCGACGAAGTCTTTGCCAAACTCGATGCCGTAACCGTCACGGATGTATGTGACGCGGCCGCGGACATTATCCGCCCAGGAAAATTGAATCTGGCCATGATTGGGCCTTTCAAAGATCCGGCACCCTTTGAGAAAGTGCTGCAAGAGTGGTACATTCAATCATAGCCCCATGTTGCAAAAAGACTCTCTCCTTTCCGTCTCCACCGACACGATGATCCGCTTTGTCGCGATCATTCTTGGTCTTGCATTTGCATACTATATCTACGACATCCTCCTTTCTTTGATGTGCGCGGTCATTATCGCATCCGCGGTTGAGCCGGCGATCCTATGGCTTA
>CAYVMH010000069.1:0-3649 GCA_964452595.1 uncultured Candidatus Saccharibacteria bacterium | reverse complement strand
GCTATGATCCGCACGGCCAATAACTCTCGCGTCCGATAACTTTCCCGTTGCTCAATATAGGTTTTATATCACATGAGTTTTACATCACATGACTGCGCCAAACCTCTCATACATCATCACGACGCGAAATAAGCTTCCGTATCTTCGGCGAGCAATGACCCGCCTGCTCGCGGAGCACCAAGATAATGAAAATATTCTTGTTGCCGACGGCGCGAGCGCCGATGGCACCAAAGAATTCCTTGCCGAGCTTTACCGTGCGGGTAAAATCCAGAATTACACATCCGAACCGGATGAGGGCGAATCCCACGCGCTGAATAAATTGCTCTTGCGAGCTCAAGGACAACTCATTAAAATCATCACGGACGACGATGTATTTTTTTATCCGGCCATACGCGCGTGCAAGACATTTTTACTGGCGCATCCCGAAATTGATCTTATCGGCACCGAAGGGGGCATCTCTCATAACCAAAACCCCCATGATATTGCGAGAGCCGTAGTGTACGAGACAGCGTATCGCGCGTGGCGAACAGATCACACTCCGTTCAGCTTTTGCGGCCTGGGAATCATGTTTCAAAGATCATCACTCCCTATTCTTGGATTGTGGGATCCGGCGTTCCGGCGCGCCGATGCGGAATTTTCATATCGCATCACGGCAGGAAAAGCGAATATCGCATGGTATACCGGGTATTCATTCGTAAACGTAAGCAACCCGCAAAGCGTAAGCATCGTGCATATGAAAAAAATAAAAGAAGAAACGGAACGCCTCGATAAATTTTATCTAAACAAAGATCCGGATTCATATTTCGCCGCCGGCTGTAATGCCATTCGCGTCAAGCTTAATCTCACGCGCGGATCTTCCTCCCGCGCTCAGGCAAGCCCCGCTCAATTTCTGGCGGCAAGTCCGGATCTTTTCCTGGCGGCGGAGAAGTGGCTTGAAGCAAGGAATCAAGAGCAAAGACCTGAGTTTCTGATAAATGATCGCCATGCCTTTTGATTCATCTTTCTTCAGCCCTGCCCGCGTTGCCATGCGGAAACTGAAACGAAAGCATTCAGGGGTGATTACCCTGTCGCCTTCGGGCAAACCCAGGGGAAGATTACTGCTCTCGTATGTGACACACCCATTTGCAATCTCACTGAAAGAACTGCTCGCCACTCCCCATACCAACCCCCATGAATGCTTGGAAATCGCCGATACTTTTCTGGGGCGCGATTATGCAATAGACGTAATCGACTGGACCAACCTGGTTTTTATGCCAAAAAAGAAGTATGATGTGGCGATTGACGTGCATCAGAATCTTGAGCGGCTGGGGCCTTATCTTCCTCACGACTGCGTCAAGATCTTCTACATTACCGGCGCGCACTGGCTGTATCAAAATCTGGCAGAATTGACGCGCCTTCAAGAACTTAAAACACGGCGCGGGGTGGTGCTCATGTCCCGGAGGCAAATGAATCCGTCCCGCAACATTGAATGTGCCGACTATGCAACGGCCCTGGGCAACGACTTTGCCAGGGAAACCTATGCATTCGCGAAAAAAAGGATAGCGCAGATCCCGCTTTTTTCAACCACAGTATTTCCATCTCCTCAAAAAAAAGATTTCCGCGCAATAAGAAAAAACTTTGTCTGGATAGGAGGCGGAGGCGCGGTGCATAAAGGGCTTGACCGGGTGCTTGAATGCTTTACGGCGCTGCCCGACTTTCACTTGACGGTCTGCGGACCCGTGGAGGGCGAGGAAGATTTCTTTACTTTTTACCGGAAAGAACTCATGGAGACCCCGAACATCAAGTTTGTCGGGCGCATAGACGTGCGCGGGGCACAATTTAACAGGATCATTGATCAGAGTGTCGCGCTGGTGTATCCGTCATGTTCTGAAGGACAATCCGGCAGCGTTATCACCGGACTGCATGCGGGTTTGATTCCCATCGTGACCAGACAGTCCGGAGTCGACGTCGAACCTTTTGGCATTACGCTTCAGACCGCCTCGGTTGAGGAGATACGGGCCGCCGTCAAAACGGTTGCGGCACTCCCGGAAAACGAGATGCGCGACCGGGCTCTTGGCGCATGGACATATGCCCAAACATATCACACGCGAGAAACGTTTCGACACGAGTATGCGCGATTCGTTGACCGCATATTTGCCGAGCGACATCTATGAACTATCCTCTTATTTCAGTTATTATTCCTGCGCATAATTCCGCCCAGACTCTTGGCGTCGCCATTGGCTCAATTCTTACGCAGACCTATCCGAATCTGGAAATCGTGGTGGTTGACGACAACAGCGCCGATGGAACCAAAGAGGTGGCGGATCGCTACGCGAAACAGTACGCGCATCTTCGCGTCTATGCGCTTCCCTATGCCGATCCCAAACGCGTCAACGCGCGAGGCAGAAATATCAACGCCGGATACATGGCGCGCAATTTCGGAATGGAGCACGCGCAAGGCGACTGGATCACGTTTCAGGATGCCGATGACGCCTCGATGCGAAATAGGATCGAGGCGCAGTACAAACTCGCGGAACACTTCAACAAAATGCACGTGTGCGTCGACTGGCAGCAACTGCGCGAAGACCTCCTTGGAAAAACACTCGACGTTGACGGGATATTTCGCGAGCATCCGGATGTGAGTATCAGCACGGAAGAAATACTTGCGCTCGCGGACAAAACCAAGGGTATGCTTCCGCGGCTCGGCGCGATCCACACCAAAATCCCATTCGAACTGAAGCGTATGCGCGTTTTGAACAAGCTTTTCTTTGGTTCGCTCGAATCATATCCTGTCGCCGCAAATAACGCCCTCTTCAAAAAGGAAATCGCCGAACGAATACGGTTTCGGCAGCTGGACGCGCGGGTTTGGCCTTCGTTTACTGGCAGAGGAGCCGATCGTGACTTTAACTTTGCGGTTGCCGAAACATTCAGAAACAGCATGGCTTTCAAGCTGCCGCTGTACCTGTACCGGGCAAAAACCCAGCATGCGCGCTATCGAGATTACGGAAAATACGTGCGATCTTAACTTCAGTATGCAGTCACTGCGTCAAAAATTAAAAAGGATCCCGCTCCTCAAATATGCTGTTCTCGCGGGACGCACGTTTGATTATGTCCCGCGCCCCTGGACGCGCATGCGAAAATTTGCGCGCTTTCTCAAAGATTACCGCGCCTATCGACGCCTGAACAGAAATAAGCGCATAGCCATGCGAGGCGAAGATTTGTATCCTTGCCTCTATGACAACACCGGCGTCACGCATCTTGATCCGGTTTATTTTTATCAGGATACGTGGTGCGCCAGAAAGATTTTCGAAACAAAACCCGCACGCCACTACGATATCGGATCCGAAGCCGAGTTTATCGGCATTATCTCGCAATTCGTGCCAACCACCATGGTGGATATCCGGCCCCTTCCCCTGACGCTCGACAACCTTTCATTCATCAGGGGGGATATTTTGTGCCTCCCGTTCGCGGATTCGATCATAAGATCACTGAGCTGCATCTGCGTGCTCGAACACATCGGTCTTGGGCGATATGGCGATTCGTTGGACCCGTTCGGCTCTGAAAAAGCGATTGCCGAGCTGATCCGCGTGCTCGCCCCGGGCGGTTCGCTTTACATCTCGGTGCCGATCGACCGCGAAAACAAGGTGTATTTTAACGCGCACCGCGCATT
>CAYVMH010000068.1:0-3668 GCA_964452595.1 uncultured Candidatus Saccharibacteria bacterium | reverse complement strand
ACGAGACTATAGACGCTAGTGATTTGCTACTCCCTTATCTTTATACTACCCTGAAAGCACATGGACTCTGATCTTACGTATCTTCACGCGTTCAATCTCATCAACGGCGTAGGGGCCGCCTCGCTTCGGGCGTTGCGAGAGCGGTTCGGGTCGTATGAACACGCGTGGCGGGTAGGGGCGGATGAAATCCGGCAGTGCGGGTTACGCCAGCCCGCACCCAATGCGATCATTGCGGGACGGCCGTTGATTGATCCGCAAAAGGAGTATGAAAAAGTTTTAAGGGCGGGCGTGTGGATGATCGCGGATACCGACCCGGACTACCCCCCGCTCCTCAAAGAAATTCCCAATCCTCCGACGGCGCTTTACGGGAAAGGCGCATTGCTTGGCGAACAATGTTTAGATAACAACATCTCCATCGGCATCGTAGGAACGCGCCGCACTACGGCGTACGGTCTGCAGGCCGCAGAGGGAATAGTGCGCGATCTGGTTTCCGCGGGCATGATCATCACGAGCGGCTTGGCGCTCGGCATTGACACCAAGGCGCACCAGACCGCATTGGATAGCGAGGGCACGACGATTGCGGTGGTCGGATCCGGACTTGATAATTCGGTACTTTTTCCGCATGAGAACAGGAAATTGATGCACCGCATCGTTGACTCTGGCGGTACCATACTTTCCGAATACCCGCCTTTCACCAAAGCGCGGCGAGAATATTTTCCCATGCGCAACCGCATTCTTTCCGGGATTTCCCGCGGGATCGTGGTGATCGAGGCGCGGGAAAAATCCGGCGCGCTGATCACGGCGCGTTGCGCGCTTGAACAAAATCGCGAGGTATTCGCTGTACCCGGCTCCATATTTTCCCCCACCTCGCACGGCCCCAATGTGCTGATCCGCGAAGGCGCGAAACTGACCATGTCCGCCCAAGACATACTTGACGAGTTCGGAATTGTATATCAAGATGAAGCGCGTCGGCACGCGGATGTAACGGAAGTGGAAGAATCGTTGCTTACTCTGCTTGAAGAGGCGCATTCGGTCGACGAAATAAAACAAAAACTAGAGATGCAGACCGCGGAGATAATTGCGACGCTTTCGTTGCTTGAATTGAAAGGATTAGTGAGAACTATGGGCGTGGATATCTACCAGAAAGTGTAATCTTTTATGAAACTCGTCATCGTAGAATCCCCGGCAAAATCGAAAACGATTTCCAAATATCTGGGGCGGGGCTACACGGTCAAGGCGTCCGTGGGACACGTGCGCGATCTTCCGAAAAGCAACAAAAATGCGATAGACATTGCCCGCGGTTTCGTGCCGCACTACGAGGTTTCAAAAGGGAAAGAAAAAGTTATCAGCGATTTGCGCGCTGCCGCGAAGAAAGCGGATGAGGTGCTGCTTGCGACCGACCCGGACCGCGAAGGCGAGGCCATCGCCTGGCACGTGGCGCAGGCATTAGAGCTCAAAGATCCAAAGCGCGTGGTATTTCATGAAATCACAGAAGTGGCCGTGAAAGACGCGATTGAACACCCGCGTCATATAGACCAAAATTTGCGCAAAGCCCAGGAGGCGCGGCGCGTGCTTGACCGTCTGGTGGGATATGATCTTTCCGGTCTCATCTGGAAAAAAGTGCGCTATGGGCTTTCCGCGGGCCGAGTGCAATCTCCGGCGCTTCGTATATTGGTCGAGCGCGAACGCGAGATCCGCGCGTTCAAGCCGGAAGATTTCTGGGTGATTACCGCAGACATGGAGACCGACAAAAAAGCGCCGCTTACCCTTACCTGCTCCGAAGAGCCAAAGACACAGGAAGACGCCGATGCCATTCTCGTAAACGGGAGAAGGAGTAAGTGGTCGGTCAAAGACATCACTGAAAACGAGATGAGGCGAGCGGCCCGACCGCCTTTCACCACCTCCACACTGCAGCAGGCCGCATCCTCGCGTCTGGGCATTTCTCCATCGCGCACCATGGGCATCGCGCAAAAGCTCTATGAGGACGGCCATATCACCTATATGCGCACCGACAGCATGACGCTAGGCGCCGCGGCCGAGCAGCAGATCCTTGGCGTGGTCGAGAAAACCTACGGCAAAAATTATGCGCGCGCCCAGCGCTATAAAACCAAGAGCAAGAACGCGCAGGAGGCGCACGAGGCCATCAGGCCAACGAATGTGGGCGTAACCACAGCCGGGTCCACCGAGGAGCAGCGTACACTCTATCGCCTGATATGGCAGCGAACCGTCGCGAGCCAGATGGCGCCGGCGCAACTTCTCAAAACAAAAATCATTGTGCAAGCCCGCCCGAACGACGGTTCAGTCGGGCAGGCACGAGACGGAAAAACCGTACCTGACTTTTTTGTACACGGCTCGCGCACGCTTTTCGACGGCTGGTTGAAAGCCGACCCCCGCGCGAAAGGCGAAGACGTGGAATTGCCCAAAGTTTCCGTTGGCGAGCCGCTTCGGCTTCTTGATATCAACAGCGAACATAAGCAAACCCAGCCGCCCAGCCGCTATTCCGAAGCCGGACTCGTAAAAGAGTTGGAGAAGCGCGGCATCGGGCGCCCATCCACCTATGCGTCCATCATCAAAACACTGCACGATCGCGGCTATGTGGAGCGCGAAAGCAGAAGCTTGCACCCCACCGATACCGGCGAGGTGGTAAGCTCGTTTCTGGAAGATCAGTTCGCCGACTACATCAGCGACTCGTTCACCGCCCACATGGAAGACAAGCTCGACGATATTGCCAACGGCAATGCCGAATATGAAAAAATATTACGCGATTTTTACACGCCGTTTACCAAAGACGTTGCGGCCAAAAAAGACATTCCGAAACTCACCATGCTTGGCGAGGCGCCAAAACATATCACGTGCCCTGCGTGCGGGGCAGACATGACGGTCAAGCTCGGCAGATCCGGAAAGTTTTTGAGCTGTTCGCGCTTTCCCGACTGCATCGGCATGCGCTCGCTCGACGGTACGATGCGCGAAGGGCCGAAAGAGATCGGCGAGCGCTGTCCGGACTGTAAAGAGGGACAGCTCATCGAGCGCGACGGAAAATTTGGAAAGTTTACCGCCTGCAACAAATACCCCAAGTGTACATATATTAAAAAAGATGAGAACGGCGCCGGCGGCGATAAAACCGGCGTTACCTGTCCCATATGTAAAAATGGAGAAATGGTAGGTCGGCGCGGCCGCTTCGGCGTCTTTTACAGCTGCTCGAGCTACCCCACATGCACATACGCGATCAGATCCAAGCCAACCGGCGCCACGTGCCCCACCTGTGGCGCACTCATGATGGAAGGCACCAAGACAATTCCGGAGCGCTGTTCAAAGAAGGAGTGCCCCAACCATAATCCGCAGAAAACGGAAAAATAGAAATGACGTCCCCTCGCTGGTTGCGTTTACGGGCATCATGTGGTACCGTAGGCTTATTGATGTTCCTCATTTTTTTGAAAAAAGGAGGGGGCGATCATGAACGAAGAAAATGCAGTAACGCTCTTGGCGCAGTGGTGTTTTGCGGTAAGCTCTGTGATGGCGCACCAGTTCATCCAGGGAATCGAGCATGTTCATGTGATCCGGCATTGTTATGAGCTGCGCATGGGAATGGAGAAAGAGCCGGTATACTTTATTCTCCCGTTGCGTTCACATGAGCACATAGTGCGCAGGCTCTGTGAAGAAAATGGACT
>CAYVMH010000067.1:2599-3693 GCA_964452595.1 uncultured Candidatus Saccharibacteria bacterium | reverse complement strand
CACGCGTAAGATCGTCGGCAGCGTCAGATGTGTATAAGAGACAGATATATTGCTTGAGGTTCACGAGAATACCCTTACCGTTACCGCAACCAACCTTGAACACGCGGTGCAATTGAGCGTGTCCGGAACCGGCGGCAGGCCGGGAAAGGTGAGCGTGTCCGCGAAGATCGCATCGGCCCTTATCCAGTCGATGTCCAGTTCTGGCGGATCTTCGCGGCGGGACGAGAAGATTCAGTTGGAAGAAAAGGGCCGCGGCGTGGTCGTGAAAAGCGATACACGGGACGCTCGTCTGAATGGCATGCCAGCGGATGATTTTCCGCTGATCCCGGCAGTTAAACCAAACATCTCGTTTATCACCGGGAGCGCTGAATTGAGAGACGGACTCGCGAGTGTTCTGCCCGCGGTCTCACTCTTGGAATTTAAGCCGGAGCTCGCCGGCATCAATTGCAAGATCGGTCTGCGTTCTGTGCGTCTTGCCGCAACCGACACCTTCCGACTTGCGGAAAAAACAATCCCGCTCGCGCGCGCCCAAGAGCAGAAACAAGGACAGCCGGAATTCTCGTGTATTCTCCCACAGCGCATCGCCGGAGAGATTTCCCGTATTCTTGACGGCGAGGAAGAGATCTTGATTGGTCTTGGAGACAACCAGGCGCTGATTGAGTGCCCAGGCATGAAAATCACCTCGCGCCTTATCGAAGGTAATTTCCCGGAGTATGGCGCGATCATCCCGAATCAGTTCGGAACCACCTGTTTTCTCAAGCGAGCCGAGCTCCTGCAGGCAGTGCGCTCCTCCGGCATATTCGCCTCTAAGCTGCAGGACGTAACGCTTTCATTCACCCAAAGCGCGTGCGAGATCTCTTCGGCAAATCAGGAGATCGGCGAATATCATACACGTCTTCCCGCAGCGCTCTCCGGAAAAGACGCCCGGGTAAGTTTCAATTACCGATATTTGATGGATGGCCTTGCCCTGCTCCAGGGGGATGAGATATTTTTTGGCATGAATGACGAGACCGCGCCTGCACTCCTGCACGACCGGACAGACCAGACGCTCCTCTACGTGATCATGCCTATTAGAATATCATAGATACGAGAGT
>CAYVMH010000067.1:0-2499 GCA_964452595.1 uncultured Candidatus Saccharibacteria bacterium | reverse complement strand
CCACCGTTATCTGTTGCTCCAGAGTTTCCTTATTCTCCATCGCGTCGTACGCGGTAATTTTTATAGTGTAGATTCCCGGAGCCAGGGGGGATGCGAGGGGAAACGCGAATTGCCGGGCGACGATGGGAGCGGTTTTGGAGTCTACGAGCTCGTCGTTGATAAATAAAGATACTTCACGAAGCGGAAAAGTCGCGGTCACGGCAACAGCGATCTCGCGCACACTTTGAAGATGGTTTTGGTCCGCATCGGAAAGCGCCAGCGAGATACGGGGACGCTTCTCCGGAGTATGCACGTCATCTGTCTCGCTCGGCGCGCGTAGAGAAGGAATGCCGTGGGAGGCCATCCACGTATCAATGCCCGCTTGCCAGTTGCTGTACTGTGCGTCTTGGTAGGGATGAATGGGCCCTGGTCCCAAGGGGTCGTCTTTGTTAATCAGTCCAAGGATTGATTGTGCCGGGCCAAATCCAACCTCTTGCACGACTTCCAGAGGCGTGTAGGCGGTTGCGAGCTTTTTTGATATTGAGTCGATTTTCAAAAAAGGACCGCCGCGGTACATTCCGCGAAATATAGCTTTTTGGGGCTCTTTTTTTTCGGGCGGAGTGAATTCTTCTGGGGGCATACGCTCAAGCGCGTATGCCATGAGTTTGTGCCAGATTGGAGCGGCAACCATGACCGATGCGCTGGAATATCTCATGGCCGTGTTATCGCTGTTGCCGACCCATACGCCGATCACGATGGACGGCGTATACCCAATGGTCCAGGCGTCCCGATAATCTTGAGTGGTTCCGGTCTTGGCCGCGACGCGCAACCCCGGAAAATAAAGCGAGCTCGTGGGGCTAAAGACAGGTATCCTGGCCTGGTTATCCGAAAGTATATCGTTGATCGTGCGGCTCACCTCGGTATCTATGACCGGTATTGCCGTATCTTTTCTTTCCTCAAGTATGCTGCCCTTCGCGTTTTCAATCCGCAGGATCGCGCTTTTTTGGCGCAACATGCCGTCGTGCGCGAAAGCGCCGTATGCGGACGTCATGTCAAGGAGCGTCACCTCGGCGCCGCCGAGCACCAAGGAGAGACCGTACCGGGCGGGATCGGTCAGGGTTGAGATGCCTATGGATTGCGCGGTGGCAATGGAATCTTTGATCCCGGCAAGATAGAGCAATTTCACGCTCGGCACATTCAGAGATTGCGCAAGAGCCTGTCGCAGACTGACTGGTCCTCGAAACGTACCGTCATAGTTTTGCGGGTGGTAACAGCGCGTCTCGACGCTCGCGGACGGACCCGGAGTGCCGCCTGCGTTGCAATAGGTATTAAATTCAGTAAACGCGTCGAATAAGACCGTTTCGGGCGTAAATCCTTTTTTAAATGCGGTTGCGTATACAAACGGTTTAAATGAGGATCCTGGCTGGCGCGAGCGCGTTGCAATATTGACGTGCGGATCAAGCCGACAATTGACCCCGGGCCTGCATCCGTTGGGCTTGGGTTTGCCCCAGTAATCTGCGGAACCGACCATCGCGAGGATATCTCCGGTTTTTGGGTTAATCGCCGCCATAGCCGCATTGGCAGCGCCTGCTTGTTTTTCGTTGAGCTCCGCGCCGTCTTGAATAATTTTCTCGGCGGCGTTTTGCATATCTACGTCAAGCGTGGTGATCACCCTGAAGCCGCTTTGTTCAACCGCGCTCTCGCCGTATTTCTCTTGCATGTATTCGCGCACGTACATGACAAAGTGCGGCGCGATCAATCCTTGCCGCAACGGCGCCACAGCAACGGCGGTATTTTGCGCCGCACCCGCTTCTTCTCTGCTCACGAATCCGGCTGCAGCCATTCGCTCAAGAATGCGATTTCTCCTCGTCACCAACTCATCCTGATGTGAGCCGTACGGAGAGAGCCGCGTGGGCGCGTTGGGGAGTGCTGCAAGCATGGAGGCCTCCTCAAGCGTCAGATCAGATACCTGTTTGCCGAAAAATGTTTGCGCTGCAGCTGAAATCCCGTAGGCGTTCGATCCGTAGGGAATCTGATTCAGATACATACCCAAGATCTCGTCTTTTGAGTATTTACGCTCCAAGAGAATCGCGAGCACCGCCTCTTTAATTTTACGGGAAAGGGTGCGCTCGTCCGAGAGCAGCGCCTTTTTCACAAGCTGCTGGGTGATGGTGGATCCTCCCTGCACGGCGCCTCCTTCGCGCAAGTTCGCAAGCACGGCCCGGCTAATGCCGCGCACATCAACGCCCGCGTGCTGGTAAAAGCGGGCGTCCTCGGCCGCGAGTGTGGCATGCACGACGTTTGGTGGAATCTGGTCAAAGGGAATTATAGTGCGCTTCTCCTCTCCGTGAATGTCATAGAGCAATATCTTTCCCGTACGATCATAAATTTTCGTGGACTCCGCAACCGCCCGCTCCGATATTCGCTCCGGATTCGGCAGATCTCTACTCAACCAAAAAACGCTCGCCGCGCCCGCTATGAGCCCGACAAAAAACAGCACCAAAACAAAAAAGCCGATCC
>CAYVMH010000066.1:0-3762 GCA_964452595.1 uncultured Candidatus Saccharibacteria bacterium | reverse complement strand
GGGGACAGTATTGCGTACGGGGAGTGGACGCGTCATCTGGGCTGGGCGGATCAATTTAAGAATGCGCTGCAGCAAAAAACGATTGAGTCAAAATTCACCATTTATTATTTCCTCTACAGCCTGAGCATTCCCGGAAATACGACTGAAGATGTGCTCAAGCGGCTCCAAATCGAAACTGAAACGCGCGAGCCGCACATTATCATATTCGCGCTCGGCGCCAATGACTCAAGCTGCCCTGGCCGAGCAGGCCGAGATAATCCTGAGACGCCGCGCGTCTTGCCCGAAAAGTTTAGGGAAAATATTTGCACACTTATTGACAAGGCAAAACACCGAACTCGCATGGTTGTATGGATCGGTTTGACCGGCGTTGATGAGAAACGCACCATGCCATTTGATGAGACCAGCTACTTTTCCAACGAGCGCATTGGCGCGTACGATGCGATCATCAAGGAAATATGCGCCGAGTATAACGTCCCGCACCTTGAGCTCATCTCTCTTCTGCAGCCGGAAGATCTCGAGGACGGCCTGCATCCCAACAAACAGGGCCACGACAAACTTTTTCGCGCCGTGCATGATTTTTTGATTGAACAGGAGGTGATATAATGTCTGTTGAAAAATACACAGATTTCAGGTAAACTTCTTCGCGGATGCGCGCCACCTTAGCTCAGTTGGCAGAGCAGCACTTTCGTAAAGTGAAGGTCCCCGGTTCGAATCCGGGAGGTGGCTTGCTCCTTTTTCTTTTTTCCTGAAATGTGGTATCCTATGCCTTATGGAAGATGTATTGCAGCGGTTGAATGAAATAGACGGTAACATCCGCGAATTCGCGGACCGGCTTTGACGTCGCAGGGAAGCGCGAAGAGATATTGAAAATTGAACAGGAGATGCGCGGGGCCGGTTTTTGGGATGATCGCGACCGTGCAGCAGTAATCAGTAAAGAATTGAGCCGGTTGAAACGGGAAATCGAGCAGCATGATCGGATTGCGGATGAGATAAAAACGTTGCAGGAGCTTGCGGCCATGGCTGGCGGTGATGAAAAATTGCTGCAGGAGATCGAAATCCGGGCCCGTACCCTGGAAAAAGAAGTGCGACAGATCGAAACCCAGCTTTTTTTCTCCGGAAAGTACGACAAAGGCAATGCGGCGCTCTCAATCTATGCCGGTGCCGGCGGGCGCGATGCAGAAGATTGGGCCGCGTTGCTCTACCGCATGTACCGGAGGTTTTTTGAACACCGCGGGTGGGAGACGAAGATCGTTCACGAGCACTGGGGCGAGGGAAGCGGCCCTGCCGGATGGGGCATTCGGAGCGCGACGATCATGGTGGGGGCCCCGTACGTGTACGGGTATCTGAAAAAAGAAGGAGGGGTGCATCGTCTCGTGCGGATTTCACCGTTCTCGTCGCAGTCATTGCGCCATACGTCGTTTGCGCTGGTGGATGTAATGCCGGAAATGGTGGCTCCGGAAGAGGCAGAATTGAAACCCGAAGAATTGAAAATCGATTTCTTCCGATCATCCGGCCCCGGCGGGCAGAATGTGAACAAGCGCGAGACCGCGGTGCGTATCACGCATCTGCCCAGCGGTGCGCAGGTCGCCTCGCAAAACGAGCGTTCCCAAGATCAGAATCGCGAGATGGCCATGAGTTTGCTTCGCGCGAAATTATACAAACAACGACTCGAACAACAGGAACAGGAACGGCAAGGCGTGCGGCAGGAGAAAGTGAAAATCGAATGGGGCAACCAGATCCGCTCCTACGTGATGCATCCCTACCAGATGGTGAAGGACCATCGCACCGGAGTCGAGACGTCGCAGATAGACAAGGTACTGGATGGGGGGTTGGATGAGTTTATTGAGGCGGAAATTAAAATATCTAATATCTAATCATCGTGATATTTTTCGACAACGTATCCAAGGTTTACAATAGCCACTCAACCGCGCTGCAAAATGTGACCCTGCGTATTGCGCCCAAAGAATTTGTCTCGATCGTGGGTACGTCGGGTGCGGGCAAGACCACGCTTCTGCGCCTGTTGCTGCGGGAGGAAGAGCCAACGTCGGGAAAAATTTTTCTCGACGGGTTTGACATCACAGACGTGCCGCGCCGCGACCTGCACCAAATCCGGAGGAGAATCGGCACCGTGTTCCAAGACTACAAGCTGCTTCCCGCAAAGACGGCGTATGAGAATGTCGCATTCGCGATGGAGGTTGCGGGGCGTACTCCCGAGGAGATCGAGGAGGACGTGCCGCAGGCGATCCGTCTCGTGGGCTTGAGCGGCAAGGAAAATAATTTTCCGCACCAGCTTTCGGGCGGGGAGAAACAGCGCATTGCGATTGCGCGCGCGCTCATCAACCGCCCCGACGTTTTGCTCGCGGACGAGCCGTCCGGCAATCTTGATCCCATCAATACCGCCGAGATTGTCAAGCTGCTGCTCAAAGTCAACGGGCTTGGAACTACGGTGATTCTTGCAACGCACGACTGTGGAATTGTCAACAATCTCGGCCGGCGCGTGATCACGTTTGAAAGAGGACGAGTCGTGAACGACGAGGAAAACGGAACATATATGCCCGAGTAATAGAAGTCGGAGGTTAGAAGTGGGCAATGAGAAAGAATCATTTTTTCTCATCTCTCACCTCTGATATCTCTCATCTCATAGTATGGCGCTCACCACATTGAAACGAGTTCTGTCTGCCGGATACAACAGTTTCAGACGCAATGTCTGGCTGTCTCTTGCCACTATTATGGTTATGGTGTTGGTTCTTTTTGTGATTGGCAATCTCATATTCTTGGGCGCGTTCGCCAGCACGGTTCTTGCCGAACTCGAATCCCGGATTGACGTGAGCATCTACTTCCATCCCGATGCGTCCGAACAGGATATCTTCAGCGTAAAGCGCGATCTTGAATCGCACGCCGATGTTGCCGACGTGTCATATACCTCGCGTGACGCCGCCCTTGCCGCGTTTCGTGAACGCCATAAAGACAATCAGTTGATTACGGGCGCGCTTGCCGAGCTTGGCGAGAATCCGCTCGAGGCGAGCATCAACGTGAAAGCTAAAGATTCCTCGCGCTTTGCCGCCATTTCCGGTTTCCTTCAAGAAAAGGACTATCCAATAGTGGATAAGGTCAACTTTTCCGAAAACGAACGCGTGGTCGAGCGCCTTGGCTCAATCCTCGCCACGGTGCGGGCATCCGGCGCGGTGCTGGCGCTCGTGCTGGCCGTAATCGCGATGCTTGTTGTGTTCAACACGCTTCGTCTGGTTATCTACACCATGCGCGAGGAGATTGGTATCATGCGCCTGGTGGGCGGCACCGGCTGGTTTATCCGCGGCCCGTTTCTGGTATCGGGCGCGCTCTACGGCTTCTGCGCCGCCCTCATCACCACTGCAGTGTTCTTTCCGCTCGCGTGGTATGCGTCGCCCAAACTCGCCTTTCTCGTTCCCGAATTCAATCTCTTCAACTACTTGATGCTGCATCTCGTCGAGTTCTTCCTCATCATGCTCGCCTTTGGCGTCGGTCTTGGCATCCTTTCAAGCTTTATTGCGGTACGGAGATACTTGCATATTTGAATTGTTGAAAATAATTCTTATACCATGCTATACTCAAATCGCCCTACAAGGCGATTTTGTTTCATTGCGGGATCGGCTAACGGCAGGCCAGCGGACTCTGAATCCGTTAATCTAGGTTCGAATCCTAGTCCCGCAGCCAACAAGGATAAGATTGAAAGGTTGCCTCGCGGCTTCGCCGCTCGGCATTGAATTCAGCGAGGATTTGCCA
>CAYVMH010000065.1:1963-3763 GCA_964452595.1 uncultured Candidatus Saccharibacteria bacterium | reverse complement strand
TTTTTATACTGCAATGCGCGGCTGATTTCACTCGCCGGACACCCCGAGAGCGCAATCAGTCCCGGGGAATGTTGCGCAAGCAGATCTTTGTCCACGCGCGGCTTGTAGTAGAATCCTTCGAGGTGTGCGCCAGACACGAGCTTGATAAGATTTTTATATCCTTGGGCGGATGAGGCAAGTACGGTCAGGTGATATCGTTTGTCATCCACACCCGGATTTTTGTCACGCATGTTTCCGGCGGCGATATAGAGCTCGCAGCCGATGATCGGCTTGATCCCGGCCTTGCGGCATTTCTGATAAAATTCTATTGCCCCGTAGAGGTTGCCGTGGTCCGTGAGCGCGAGCGCGTCCATGCCAAGCTCCTGCGCACGCTTGACCAGCTCGTCGATCTTTGACAAGCCGTCCAGTAAGCTATAATGAGAGTGGACGTGGAGATGGGTGAATTTCATGTTCTTTCATCCTATATCTTAAATCCTAAATCGTAAACTATCATGGGGCGTATGAATTATCTCATTGGCATAGACGAGGCTGGGCGCGGGCCGCTTGCCGGGCCCGTGGTGGTGGCCGGAGTTCTCATGAGTCCGCGGCTTGCCGGGCGGGTGCTGGCGGGCATTAAAGATTCCAAGCAGCTCTCGGCAAAACAACGGGAGGAGTGGTTTGATTTTTTAACCAGCCATTCAGGCATTCAATGGGCGGTATCGCGCATATCTCCGGCGGTGATTGACCGCATCAATATCTACCAGGCCTCGCACGTAGGCGCCCGGCGCGTATATTCCAGACTTAGTCTGGAATCAGGGCGTACCTATGCCTTGCTTGACGGCAGCTTGCATCTGCCGCCGGGCATATCTCACGAAACCATCATCAGGGGCGATGAACTTATCCCGATTATCTCGGCCGCATCTATTATTGCTAAAGTTACGCGCGATCGCATCATGATACGTCTCCACAAAAAATATCCCGCGTATCATTTTGATCTGCATAAAGGGTACAGTACGAAGTTGCATCGCGAGATGATCCGGGAATTAGGGCAGTGCGAGGTGCATCGGAAGTCGTTTGAGTGCAGTTGACACGACTGAAAGGAGGGACTATATTTATCGTAGAACCTAGTAAAGGTCGCTATATTTTAGCAAAAGCAGAGGAGATTAAATTTATGGAAGAAATACCAAAAGGAATACTTGACAAACAGCCGAATATAAACATGGGTGAGTGGCTTATGGGCGAGTATCCTCAAATTGAACAGGCCTACACAAATGGACATGGTAAATTTGTGAGAGCGGCAAATCGCATTTTTTTAAACCGAGTTCATCAGACAGGATGTCCGGACTGTGAGCCAATTCCTGAAAAAGGTGTCCTTGTTCCTGAGGGTGTCCATATTCCAGAGGAAGAGATAGGGAAAAGATAGTATAGACCCAACAAGCTTCTCTAGATGATGGCTTCTCACAAGTCATCATTTCATTTGCCAGACCATTTTGTTTTTGGTAGAATAAACATATGGCATCATCTGTGATCACAATTCCCAAACGCGTAACCGGACACGAAGAGCTGGTAGTTATACCCAAGCGGGAATACGAAGCACTGAAAAAAGCACACCTATCCGGCACCTCCACCTTTACGGGTTACGAAACCCACACGTGGAAAGGCAAGAAACATAAGGTGCCGGTGTATCAATTGCGCGGCAAAGCGACGGAGCGGCTGGATATGCGCGTGCGTGAGGCAATGCGTGAATATCAGGCAGGGAAGACAATCAGCGCTTCTTCGATTGATGAAGCATTGCGTATGTATGCCAGAAAGAAAAATAAA
>CAYVMH010000065.1:0-1863 GCA_964452595.1 uncultured Candidatus Saccharibacteria bacterium | reverse complement strand
GTGGAGAGGAGGTTATCTATTTTGATATAGGGACACACGACGAGCTTTACCGTTAATTTTTTTCAAAAACCATGGTAATCAGGATGAAGCATTCCAAGGGCAAGCGCAATCGGGTGCGCTCGCACCATGCGCTCGTGCCGAAGAAGCTTGGCGTATGCGGGCATTGTGGCAGGCCGGTTGAGCCCCACGTCATGTGCAAAAACTGCGGGTATTACGGCAGCAGGCAGGTCGTTGATGTTTTGGCAAAACTTGATAAAAAAGAGAAGAAAAAGAAAGAGAAAGAGATTGCGCAACAACAATAAGTTTTTATGGCCTCCCGCCACCTCGCTCGTTCTATCGCCATGCAGTCCCTTTTTGAGTGGGATTTCTATCAAAGACCGGTTGATACGCTGGCGAGTATTGTCGAGCGCAATAAAGCCGAGTTTGGCCCCGGGCTTGAAGAAGAATATGAATTCATTGACCGGCTGGTAGGAGGCACGGTAGAGCATCTTCTCCGCATTGACCAGATCATCAAGGAGGCCGCGCCGGCATGGCCGATTGAGCAGATCACGGCGGTTGACCGCGCGGTACTGCGGCTGGGCTTATACGAGCTTTTATTTGGCAGACACGAAGAGGTGCCCCCCAAGGTCGCGATCAACGAGGCGATTGAGCTTGCCAAAGCGTTTGGGGGCGACTCGTCCGGCAAGTTTGTCAACGGCGTGCTCGGCACGGTCTATCGCGAAATAGGGGAACCGGGCAAAGAATATCCGACGCGCGAGGAACTCGCAAAGAAGAAAGAAAACGAAGAAGATGATGAACAATCTCTCGCCGCTTGAAGAAAAGATCGGAGTCGTGTTGGCGAACAAAGATCTGCTCCTGCAGGCGCTCACGCATCGCTCGTATTTGAATGAAAACCCCGCGTTCCGCGTGGGGCACAATGAGCGTCTTGAATTTTTGGGAGACGCTGTTTTGGAATTGGCAGTCACGGAAGAGCTCTACGCTAAATTTCCGGACAAGCCCGAAGGAGAGCTGACCAGCTTTCGCGCGGCGCTCGTCAACGCGAAAATGCTTGCCGAGGTTGCGGGCGACATTGAATTGAACAAGTTCGTGCTGCTCTCGCGCGGCGAGGCAAAGGACCTCGGCCGCGCCCGGCAATACATACTCGCCAACGCCATGGAGGCCTTGATCGGCGCCATCTATCTTGACCAGGGGTACGGCGCCGCACAAGATTTTCTTATGCGCTTCGTGATGCCGCGGCTCTCCGAGGTGCTCGATAAAAAATTATACAAAGACCCCAAGTCGCTTTTTCAGGAAGAGGCGCAGGAGCGAGTTGGCATCACCCCCACCTACGAGGTGCTCCGCGAATGGGGTCCGGATCACGACAAACACTTCGTAGTGGGTGTTTATCTGGGAGACGATTTGATTGCGGAAGGCGAGGGCGCATCCAAACAAACCGGCCAGGAAGAGGCCGCGCGATTGGGACTGCGCGCGAAAGGATGGGGATAGTTTTGTTTTCCTCGATCAAAATGGAAAAATTCTATTCAGGGGGTTATTTGTACAACCCGAAGACAAAATCAGTTCTTCTCCATCTGCGCGATGGAGAGACGCAAATCAATCCTCATAAATGGGCATTTTTTGGGGGCATGCACAGGGATGGGGAAACTCCGATTGAAACATTTATCAGGGAAATGAACGAGGAACTCGGTATTGATATTTTACCCGATCAAGTGAAGTTGCTTCGGGACTATATCAACGATGAATTTGGAATACGCCGCTATGTCTTTTTTGTAGAGAGTGATTTACCAAAAGAACAGATGCATCTGGGCGAAGGCGCAGATTTTGATTGGATCCCATTGGAAAAAGTTTTTGATTATGGTATAACAG
>CAYVMH010000064.1:0-3970 GCA_964452595.1 uncultured Candidatus Saccharibacteria bacterium | reverse complement strand
ACGATCGTCAATGAAACGAGACTATAGTTTTTCATCAATTGTTCCTTTTTCCCGCACGCTGAAAATATGTACTTTGCCCCTCAACTCCAAATCATCCAATAAGATCATGAACGATCTGGGTAGGAGACATTCGCCAATCCATACGCTTTTCTGAAGGGGCCGGAAACGACATCCCACAAGCTCCGTTCGCACAGCCGTGCGCTTTTTTCGCTCGTATTCGGGAATATCAAAAATCACTAATCGAGTAATGCCGTCCTTTTTCCGTTCCTCGCTTTTTTGTTTCTGGTGCGCGGCACAATAGGACTTTCCCTTGGGGCTGAGGCGCCATACTGATTTTCGCGCAGGGCCGTCACGTTCAACCAGCCCCCGTTGTTGAAGCCGCCAGAGGATCGAGGAGAAGTTATGCCGAGTCGCCTGCTTGGGTCTATCCAACCCAAGCAAGGGCCGTGACAAGGCCGCATAGGAGTAGTTTTTTGGAAAAAACACGTCGAGCGTTCCTTCTCCAAGCTCTAACAGTTTTTCTAGTATTATATTGGTAAGCGGGCTTACTCTCATACGATGTACGCGTGCGTTGTTTTATTATAGTCTCGTATCTAAGACGATCGTTCAAGTTTCGAGACTATAGGTTTGACTCTCTCGCAAGCAATGAACCCTACATTTCCTCAGGAGCATCAATGCCGAGGAGGTGCAGTCCTTTTTTGAGGGTTGATGCGGCGGCAAAAACCAGTGCGAGCAGAAAACGTTTTTTTTCTTCATCTGTTGCGGCAAGAATCGGCGCGGCATGATAGAGCCCGTTCGCTCGGACAGCGAGGTCGTAGAGATAGGCCGCGAGCACGTGCGGAGACCACACGGTAAGTCCATCTTCAATCGCTTCGGGAAAACGGATGAGCGCCGCAAGAAGATTTCGTTCCGCCGAATCAAGCGCAACGTCTGGTGAGAAGCGGTGCTCATGCGCTCCAGATTTTCGCACAATGCTTTTCAAACGCGCGTGCGTGTACTGGAGATACGGCCCCGTGTTTCCCTCAAATGAAAGCGCGCGATCCCATGCAAACGTAATGTCAGATTTGCGATGATGCGAGAGGTCAAAATATTTAAGCGCGCCGATGCCGACCATACGCGCCACATCATCTGCGTCTTTCAAGTCCGGGGTTTTCTCAGCAATAACCTTTCGCGCTCGCGTTGTCGCCTCCGTTAAAACAACATCAAGCGAAATGCTGGTCCCGCCTCGCGTACTGATAGCGCCGCCTTCCGGCAATTTCATAAATCCGTATGCAACGTGCTCACTCTCCCCTGCTCCGTCCAGGCCGAGTAGCTCCGCAACACGAAACAGTTGCCTGAAGTGATGAGATTGGCGCACGTCCACCACATAGAGATTTTTCCAAAACTCCCACTTCTGCTTTCTATACTGGATCGTGGCAAGATCACGCAGGAGATATGTTGACGCGCCATCCGATTTCATCAGCACGGCCTCGTCCAGCCCTTCATTGATCAGATCAACGATTATCGCGCCATCATCAAGCCGTTTCGCAATTCCTTTTTCCAGCGCGAGTTCAACAATCGGCCGCATCTTATCTTCATAAAAACTCTCACCCCCATGCTCGTCAAAGGGCAGCAGTCCAAGATGTTCTGCGCTTCTCTTGAGTTCCCTCATCGAGGTCTCAACTAATTTCTCCCAGATTCTTCTGTTCTCCGCATCTCCGTGTTCCAATTTTGCAAATTCCTTCTTTGCCATTTCGCGTCTTTCTGGTTCTGTAATGGCGCGGGTCACTGCCCCCGTATAAGCCCGGGCGCTTGTTTGGATATCGCTCAGAAAGGCGCCCTGTTCGGCAACCGTTTCTAACCCTTTATACTCAAGAAGTAAAAAACCGAACTGGGTGCCCCAGTCTCCGACATGCGTGTCTGATACCGCGCGATACCCTTGCGACAAAAGCATGCGCTTGAGCGCATCGCCAATAATTGCAGAGCGGATGTGTCCTACATGCGGCGGTTTGGCAACATTGAGCTGGAAGTATTCAACCATTACGGTCTTGCCGTTGCCGATCGCGCTTTCGCCGAACGTTTCGGGATTTTCGACGATGTTCTTGAGCAGGCAGAGCAATGTCTGATCGGCAATAAAAAAATTGAGAAATCCTGGTTTTGCGATTTCCATTTTCCATCCCTTCTGGTCATCAATCTTTTTCAATTGTTTCGCCAACTCTTCCGCAACCTTCATGGGATCTTGTTTGAGCGCACGCGAAAGCAGGAGGGCGACACTGCTCGCATAATCGCCATGATCGGGCTGTTCTGGCGCGCTCACCTCCACCGACAAAGCCGCTACGTCCGGCCAGAGCGCGCCTATCGCATCCCGAATCTGTTTTTGGATTTCCGATCGAAGCATACGCCCACTTTATCAAAAAAGAGCAAAAAGAAAAGACCTGCATAGCCTTGCGGGCTAACCAGGTTTCAGGGAATCTATCACGCTATCACAATTTTTCCATTACCGAAACTCGTACACGATCGTGACGCTTGAGATAACTTCCTGCTCGCCGGGCTGGACTTGCGGACCAGGAGCGGCCGCGGCTGTTCCTCTTTCGAGTCCGTTGACCGCATAGAGTGGTGGCGGATAGTTGACGCTCTCGTCGGAGTAAGACACGATCTTTTTCAGACGCACTCCAAGATCGTCCGCGAGAACTTTTGCTTTTGCCGTCGCGTCTTCAATCGCCTCTTTCCGGGCCGCCGCGCGCGCCGCTTCAGGATCGTCCACTTTGAACGTAAGGGAGCCGATCTCGTTCGCACCGACGGCCACGACGCCCGCGAGCAGATCGTCCACTTTGCCAAGATCGCGCACTTTTATCTCAATGGTTTGACGCACCTGATAAGATACGATTTCCGGAGGGCGCGCCGCTGTCGCCGGGCACGGCCCCGGAAACACGCACGGCAACGGATAAGACGGCTGGAATTGCCGATATATATTATAGTCTGCGGTCTTGATATCTTTTTCTTCAACCCCGCTCTTTTTTAGAAAATCAATAACTGCATTGGACTTCCCACTATTTTCCGCTTGGGCATCGCGCACTTTTTTCGCTTGTGTGATAACGCTCGCAGTAAAGACCACGATGTCCGGCTTGACCGCGATCTTACCCTCACCCGCAATCGCAAGCTGGCGCGGAAGCTCTCCCTGGGGCCGCGTCCCCCAGAGCTTCGCTACAGATACGGCAAAATAAAGGGTCAGCACCGCGAGAAATATACTGCCCAAAGCAACCACGCGCGCCGCATTTTGCTCACCGATCATTCTTGCAAGACCGTTCGTGTTTTCGTTCATAAAAAATGGCTAGATAAATAATCCAGACTACTTCTCCTAATATACCACTCCCTCCAGCTCTTTTCAAATGGGTTAAAAAGCGACAGTATGGAACCGTGGAAACCATAATAGAAAATCGCCGGGCAAGATTTGACTACTCGATCCTGAAGACATACGAGGCAGGATTGGCGTTGACCGGATTTGAGGCAAAGGCGGCCAAGGCCGGGCGCATGAGTTTGGCTGGCGCGTTCGTGGTCATAAAAAATAATGAGCCGTGCCCCCACACCAAACACCACGAGCGTTGTGGTATTGGGGCATGGCTTCTCAATGCGACCATCTCGCCGTATCAGCCAAAGAACACGCCGCCCGGTTACGATCCGGAGCAATCGCGCCGGCTCCTGCTGCACCGCTCGGAAATCAAGGAGTTGATCGGAAAAACCAGCCAGAGCGGTTTGACAATTATCCCGCTCAAGGTGTATACTTCGCACAATCGCGTGAAGATATTGATCGGGCTTGCCCGGCACAAGAAGCGGGGCGACCAGCGCGAAACCATCAAGAGACGCGAAGCGCAGCGAGAGATCGCGAGAACGCTCAAGCGCGAATAAACTCGCTTTCGCAAGCAGAACGGGGGTGATGGGATTCGACGGATTTTTGAACGCACAAAATCAGGTTGGAGACGCGCGGTTTCTC
>CAYVMH010000063.1:0-4104 GCA_964452595.1 uncultured Candidatus Saccharibacteria bacterium | reverse complement strand
GATCCCGCGATGCTTGTGGCGTTGTCCGACCAGAACTCGGGAAACTCAAGCTCCCGCTCCTCGGTCGTGGTATTCATCCCGCTCCCCCGCACGGTCACTTTGATTTTCCGCCAGACGATTTGGTCAAATGGATGCACCCCTTCTTTGGTGAAAACCCGCCTTAGCGGGAGCCGTTTTTTTGGATCCCTCACTCCCCCTTGACCCTTTGCGGCCACCGGCCCGCTCCCTGTCCTGCTCACTACCGCTGACTTTGCCATAGAATGTGAGATAAAAATTCTCTCTCCTTCGCAAGGGATCTTTCACGCAAGAGAGAGGACTTTTTCAGGAAAAATTGATAAACCCAGCACCTTCATCGTGAGATATGATACCCTGCAACGAGAGGGCTGGCGCTTCCAGCTACTTTGGTTAAATCTGATGAGTGATCAGCTAAGGTGCTGGGTAAAATTCACGCTGCTATTTCGTAGTATACGCTCCCCAAAATCCCAGTCAAAAAAATCTGTGGATAAGAGGACAAAGGTTGACAAGATGGAAAGAAAATGACAATATTATAGAAATTGTTCATTCCTGCAAAAAAGAGAAGGGAGCAATATAATGGCTCAAATGATCTGCGAAAAGTGTAATATGGGAGATAGTTGTTCTTTGAATGCAAGGTATATAATTGCTTACCAAAATTCATTAGAACTCCATGCGTGTTTATTCCATTGCGAGTACATAGTTGCCTTTCACCCGGAACGCATAAAAGAAATCAGAACTTTGCAGGGCAATGTTATTTTGCTCAAGGATGTACCAAATACCAATAACTTCAGATAAAAACCATAGCCGAGGATCCATGGGATTCTCGGCTATGTAATTTTCAGCATATAACATCGCAATACAGAACAAATCTACCAAAAATCTGTTCCGATAGGAATAAATTTTTGGTAAGACGCCTAGCCCACAGCCGCGTCCTTACAGAAATCCAAAAAATCTGCGAGCCGCTCCTTCTGACTTCCCTAAATCAGCAGTTTCAAGATAACGGATACAGAGATGCACTTCCCAAAACGAAGCGAGGAAGTCAATTTCATCTTGGCAGGCATAAGGATAGATAAACACGCTCTTCTGAAGAGGAAAACACCCGAGCGACTGGAGTCGTTTTTGAAATGCACGACGCGCCCTTCCTTTCTGTTCGGGGATATCGAACAGGATCATTCGCCACTTCTTATCCCATTCTTGCTGCGGAAGTGAAAGTGTGTCTATCTCAAATTGCCGTATGTATTTTTTACCGTTTTCTGTCGCTTTAATATAGGTTTTTTGGCCACGTTCAATATATTCAACGAGGCGCCGCTTATGGAGGGTGCGGAGCGCCTGACGAACTCTCTCTCGTTCATAATTTTTCCGCCTGCCTTTACCAAGAAATGGTTTCAGAACCTCCAATGCATTCGGTGCAACAATCGCCGCCGCAAGTATGGTTCCCATTCCCAAAGTAACCAAAACCGCCTTGGTAAGAGTTTTCACTTTTGAGTAATGATGTATACTGTAGACAGAGATCATGATCTCTAATGATTACCAAAATTCTATACCTATCGGATATTATTTTTGGTAATTTCATAACTTCCGGCAATGCTTACCACCAAGCAGACAACCCTATCTCCGATTCCTTCTCAAAAACGCGGGGACGGCGTCCCATGGCTCGTCGTTTTGAGCCGGGGATGATTTTTCAGCGCCCGGAGCCGGGCGATCAGGGGATTTTCTCACGATCTCGACTCGTTCTTCCATGGCGAGGTTGGGCTCATAGGATCCGGCATCGCGGGCTTGCTGGGTCATGAACCCGGTCGCGATCACGGTGATCTTTACTTCGCCCTTTTTAAGCGTGTTGTCATGCACAGCGCCAAATATGACCTTGGCGTCGCGGTCAATGGATTCGGTAATGACCTTGGCGGCCTCGTTAATCTCCCACATGGTCAGGTCCTGACCGCCGGATACATTGAATAGCACACCCTGTGCCCCGTTGATCGAGACATCAAGTAAGGGCGAATTGATAGCTGCGCGAGCGGCCTCCACCGCGCGATCCTCGCCCAATGAGACGCCGACACCCATGAGCGCCGACCCCGCGTCTTTCATGATCGCGCGTACATCCGCGAAATCCACATTGATGATGCCCGGAGTCACGATGAGATCGGAGATGCCCCGCACGGCCTGTCGCAGCACATCATCACAAATAGCAAACGCCTGCAGGAGCGGGGTCTCCTTCGTGATAACACCAAGTAGCCGGTCGTTGTGAATCGTGATGAGCGCGTCCACGCGTTCCTTCAACTGCTGCCAGCCTTCCTCCGCGATCTTTGCGCGGTGCACGCCCTCGAAACTGAACGGCTTGGTCACCACGCCGATGGTAAGGGCGCCGGCGTCGCGCGCAACCTCGGCAATGATTGGAGTCGCACCCGTGCCGGTTCCTCCACCGAGTCCGCACGTCAAAAATACCATGTCAGCGCCTTTGAGCGCTTCATGAATCTCATCGCGATTCTCCTCGGCAGCCTGGCGTCCCACCTCCGGATTCATACCCGCACCCAACCCCTTGCTCAAATTTTTCCCGATATGGATCTTCGTGCGCGCCTTTGTAAAATGGAGATCCTGCGCGTCGGTATTGATGGTCGCAAAGTCAACCCCATTGATCTTGTGGTCGATCATCCGCGTCACGGCTTTGCCGCCCGAGCCGCCAACGCCGATCACTTTGATCCGCGCATACGTCTCAATTTCCGGTTTGAGTTGAGGCATAAGTCTAGAACTTAGAAAACGTGATACTGGCAATTGGAAAAATCCAAAAAGCGAGGGGGCAACTAATCTATCTTTTCCACCCTACTCTATTACTGCTCTACTTGCAAGAATACAATATCGCACAACTCTTCCCCATGCTGTCCACAGCAGTTAAGGCAACAGCGATGTAAGCCATTTGCTTATTTTGCTCGTGTTCAGCCGAGAAAGACGCGGGCTCCACATGGACCCGGGCTGTTCGGATCTTCGGCTCGCCCACTGCAGCACACCACACGCGGGAACCAGCGAGAGCGCCGCGGCCTCGTCCGCAATCGGAATATGTTCAACCCTGCCAAGTTCAACCGGCAGACCAAGCTCCTCGCGCGTCAACTCGACCAATCCCGGAAGCAGCGAAGATCCGCCGATGAGCACCACGCCGGCGGGCAGGAGCCGCGCGCGGTCTATTTTTTTCAACTCCTTTTGCAAGAGCTCAAAAAGGTCCTGCAGCCGCGCCTCAACGATTTCGGCAAGCGCCCGTCGGTTGTGCGAGGCTTGGGTCTCGGGTACAAAGTCGGCGAGTCTGATCTGCTCCTTACGGGGAATTTCATCCGGCAGGCATGAGGCGTGAGCCAGTTTGATCCGCTCGGCAATATCAACGTGCGTGCGAAATCCGATCGCGACATCGTTGGTAATATGCCCGCCGCCGATGGGCACCACTCCCGCGTGTATTGGCACGCCCTCTTCAAAAATCATAAAGCTCGACGTGCTTGCGCCGATGTCCACGAGCATCACACCAAGCTCTTTTTGCCGCTTGGTCAGGGCGACTTCGGCTGCGGCATACGGACTGAAGATATAATCTTCGACTTTCAGGCCAGCGCCCTCCACGCATTTGAGCAAATTTTTCAAAAATGGGGTCGAGCACTCAATAATAAGCGTGTCCGCCTCAAGACGAACTCCGTGCATGCCGACTGGATCTTTCACGCCGGATTCGTTGTCCACGCGAAAGTCGCGCGGAATAATATGCAAGATTTCCTTGTTGGCGTTTTTAGGGATAAACGTTTCCGCCGCGGCGATCGCGCGGCGCACGTCCTCAGGTGAAATCTCCTGGTCTGCGCGCGAAACCGCCACCACGCCTCGCGACGAGGAGACCGTAACATGCGCGTCCCCGACCGCAAGCCAGACCGATCGCACCGGCGCGCCCGACGCGCGTCGCGCCTCCTCAACAGACTGCTGGATCGCCGCAGTCGCGTCCTCAATATTGACAATCACGCCCCGGCGCACCCCGGCGGACGGCACCACGCCCACGCCTAAAATATGCGGAGCGTCTTCCCCGTGCCGCTGTTCGGCGACCACGGTCTGGATCGTCGAACTCCCTAC